>NZ_JAOBZT010000016.1:0-72712 GCF_029839005.1 Stenotrophomonas sp. GD03958
GGGCGTGGTCGCCAGCGTTGCCAGCACGGCATCGAGCTCACCGGCATCCACGGTGGTGGCATATAGAACGGCCTCGATCTCCACGTCGCGCTCGCCGAACGGGCGCTGGTCCACCGCGCGCACCGGGTACTGCGCCTGCTCAAGCAGCAGCAACAGCCGGTCCAGTACCTCGGCCTGCTGCTCGCGCTGGCAGACCACGTTGATCGCATAGGTCGCCTCGCTGAACGCTTCCGGCAGCGGCTGCCGCTGGATGCGGTTCACCACCGGCCGCAGCAGGGTGTTGGCGGCCAGCACGAACACTGCCGCCAGCACCGCTTCGGGCAGCAGCTTGATGCCGGCACACGCACCCACCGCCGCCGAGCCCCACAGGGTGGCGGCGGTGTTCAGGCCAGACACCTGGGCGCCGTCCTTCATGATCGCACCGGCGCCGAGGAAGCCGACGCCGGAGATCACATAGGCCACCACATGCAGCGGCGAGGGTGAACCACCGTACAGGTCATGGAAGCGCACCGCCAGATCGACGAACACTGCCGCGCCCACCGCCACCAGCGTGTTGGTGCGCAGGCCTGCGGTGCGCTGGCGTAGCTGCCGCTCCAGGCCGATGACCGTGCCCAGCACGAACGCCACCGACAGGCTGATCAGCGAGCTCAAGGTCGCGCCGGCGTTGAAGGCCGGCAGGTTGGGATTGATGTCCATTGTGTTTCTCCCTGGACAAGCGGCGGTCGTTTACTGCCAGCCGTACCGGCGGATGTAGAACTTCTTCAGCGCGGTGGTCAGCACCGCATAGCCGAACAGGATCGCCACCAGGAACGGCCAGTAGCCGGTCGGCAGCGCCTGCAGCTTGAAGTAGCCGGCCAGCGGGCTCATCGGCAGGGCCACGCCAATGGCCATGATCAGGCCGGTCATCAGCAGCAGTGGCGGCGCGGCGATGCTCTGCAGGAACGGCACCTTCGGCGTGCGGATCATGTGAACGATCAGGGTCTGGGTCAGCAGGCCGACCACGAACCAGCCGGACTGGAACAGGCTCTGGTCGCCGGCGGTGAGCGCATCGAACACGTACCACATCAGCGCGAAGCAGGTCAGGTCGAAGATCGAGCTGATCGGCCCGAAGAACACCATGAAGCGGCCGATGTCCGCCGGGTTCCACTTCAGCGGCTTGCGCACCAGTTCCTCGTCCACGTTGTCGAACGGAATGGCGATCTGCGAGATGTCGTACAGCAGGTTCTGCACCAGCAGCTGCAGCGGCAGCATCGGCAGGAACGGCAGGAAGGCCGAGGCTACCAGCACCGAGAACACGTTGCCGAAGTTGGAGCTGGCGGTCATGCGGATGTACTTCAGCATGTTGTTGAACGTGCGCCGGCCCTGGATGACACCTTCCTCCAGCACCATCAGGTTCTTTTCCAGCAGGATGATGTCAGCCGCCTCCTTGGCGATGTCCACTGCACTGTCCACGCTGATGCCGATATCGGCCGCACGCAGTGCCGGGGCATCGTTGATGCCGTCACCGAGGAAACCGACCACCTTGCCTTGGGCGCGCAGCTCGCGTACCAGCCGTTCCTTATGCAGCGGCGTCAGCCGCGCGAACACGCGGTGGTGGTGCAGTGCCCGTGACAATGCGCCATCATCCATGCGCTCGATCTGCGGGCCGGTCAGGATGGTGTCGGCGTCCAGCCCCACCTGTGCGCAGACGCGGGCGGTCACCAGTTCGTTGTCGCCAGTGAAGACCTTGACCTCGACACCGTGTGCGGCCAATGCCTGCAGCGCCTGCGCTGCCGATTCCTTCGGCGGGTCCAGGAAGGCGACGTAGCCGACCAGGGTCAGGCCACATTCGTCGGCCTGCGAATAGGTGGTCTGGCTCGCGGCGGTCTCCTTCATCGCCACCGCCACCACGCGCAGGCCCTGTTCGTTCAGCTCTTCGGTGGTCTGCCGCACGCGGGCCAGGCGATGTTCATCCAGCGGCATGTCCTGGCCGTTCTCGCGCACCGTGCTGCATACCGCCAGCATCTCCTCGACAGCACCCTTGCAGATCAGCTCGTGGTGGTCCTCGCGCTCGGACACCACCACCGACATGCGGCGGCGCTGGAAATCGAAGGGAATCTCGTCCAACTTGTGGTAGTCCTGCGACAGCCGCAGCGAACTTTGCAGCTCCACGTGTTCCAGTACCGCACGGTCCAGCAGATTGATCAGGCCAGTCTGGAAGTGGCTGTTGAGATAGGCGAACTTCAGCACGTCTTCCGAATCGTGACCGAACACATCGGTGTGACGCTCCAGCGCGATCCTGTCCTGGGTGAGGGTGCCGGTCTTGTCGGTGCACAGCACTTCCATCGCGCCGAAGTTCTGGATCGCATCCAGGCGCTTGACGATCACCTTGCGCCGCGACAGCAGCACCGCACCCTTGGCCAGGGTGGAGGTGACGATCATCGGCAGCATTTCCGGCGTCAGGCCCACTGCCACCGACAGTGCGAACAGGAACGCCTCGGTCCAGTCGCCCTTGGTCCAGCCGTTGATCAGCAGCACGAACGGCACCATCACCAGCGCGAAGCGGATCAGCAGCCAGCTGACACTGTTGACGCCGGCCTGGAATGCGGTCGGCGCGCGGTCAGTGGCGGTGCTGCGCTGGGCCAGCGTGCCGAAGTAGGTGCGGTTGCCGGTGGCCAGCACAACGGCGGTGGCAGTGCCGGACACCACATTGGTGCCCATGAACAGCAGGTTGTGCTGTTCCAGCAGGCCAGCCAGGCCGTCGCCCGGGTGCGCGAACTTCTCCACCGGCAGCGACTCGCCGGTCATCGCGGCCTGTGCCACGAACAGGTCCTTGGCAGTCAGCACGCGGCAGTCGGCCGGAATCATGTCGCCGGCCGACAGCACGATGTGGTCGCCGGGCACCAGCTCGCGGATCGGCAGGTCCAGCAGGCGCGCCGGGCGCCGGCTGTGCAGGTGCGCACCGAAGTACTGGTCGGCCACATCGGCGGCCTCGGTACCGGGATTGCGGCGCAGCACGCGTGCGGTATTGCCGACCAATGCCTTCAGCCGCTCGGCTGCACGGTTCGAGCGGCCCTCCTGCACGAAGCGGATCAGCGTGGACAGCAGCACCATTGCCCCGATCACCACGGTGGCCTTGACGTCCTCGGTCAGCCAGGACACCGCCGCCAGCACGGTCAGCAGCAGGTTGAACGGATTGCGGTAGCACTGCCACAGGTGGCGCCACCACGGCAGCGGCTTCTCGTGATCCACCTCGTTGGGGCCGAACGTGGCCAGCCGCTCCTCGGCTTCATGCGGGCTGAGGCCATCGGCATGCGACTCCAGTGTGGCCAGCAGCTCGGCTTCGTCCTGCTGGGCGAGGGTGACCAGGCCGGTGGTGAGCGCGAACGGCGCCGCTTCGGCGCTGCCCGGACCGAATCCGGCCTCGGGCATCGCACGACGGCGGAACAGGTTGCCTGCGCGACGGCTGCGCAGGAAGGCGTTGAACCAGGCGTTGAGCAGGCTCATGGAACGCTCCTCGGTTGTCAGAGCCGGCCGCAGCCGGAACACGAACGGAATGGGTGCGGCAGATCAGGCGTGGCGCATCGCCAGCACTGCCGGCGACCACGGCTGCATGTGCAGGCGCTGGCTGCCGCCGATGCACAGCGGCTTCATTGCATCGCGCAGGGGATAGGGCAGGTGGCGCAGCACGGTGATGCGCTCGCTGATCGGCAGCAGCGACAGCGCGTCGGCCACCACGCGTGACGAACCGAGTGACAGCGAACGGGCGAACATGACCGGGCCGTGCTGCAGCAGCTGGCTGCGCAGGGCGGCAACATCGCGCTCGCCAATCAGGCGGCGCAGGGTGATGTAGAGGATCTTGTAGGACATGGGGCGATCTCCAGGCAGGCGGCGCCTGGCGGTCCCCCGTCACTCAGGCAGGCAGGGACCGGCGGGCAGGCGCCAGGAACAGGCAACAAGCGGTCATCCGGGGCGCGGTGCGCCCAGCAGGGTCGGGGTCCATCTGCGTCTCCATGAGGGGAGGGTGCCAGCCAGGGTTGCCCTGGCCAGTGGCGCTATTGTCCGCCCCTGAATGGGGCAGGCCTAGAGGCCCGTGGGTTAGCCCGGCTATACCTTGGTATAGCCGGCATGCGCAGCGCCAGTCGAGGGCTCAATGATGGATCAATGCGAAGCGCTGGTCTGCTTGCACACGTCGTACTCGCCGCGGCTCAGCGTCTTGTTGCGGTCGGTGTCGCAGGCGTGCAATCGTTCGGCCCAGTCCGGTGCCACGGCATCCACCTCGGCCAGCGTGACGATGCCGTCCTTGTCCTTGTCCAGCGATTCGTAGGCAGGGATGAGCCTTACTTCTGTCACGTCCTCGGCGGCGGTGTCCTTGCTGGCCTCCTGGGGATTGGAACAGGCGCCCAGCAGCAGGCCCCCACATAGCGAGAGAGCGATGGGAAGGCAGCGATAACCGGTCATGGTGTGCTCCTGAGGAAAGGGCGAACCACCGGTGCGGTGGTCACCGCCGGATCTTCTGCGCGGGGCTGTAAGCGGGCTGCGAAGAATGGGGCCGTGGACCGTTGCCGGTGGGCCGCCATTCACCGGGCCGCGCAGCAGCGATCGCGCGGAGTCGACGCAACCCTCGAACGGTGGGATGCCGACCAGCGGCCGGCACTACCATCTGCTCAGAAACGGTCGGCAAAGGCATCCGTCGCCCGCACCAGCGCATCCACCGTGGCCGGCTCGTTCGCGCTGTGGCCGGAGGTCACCATCTCCAGCCGGGCTTCCGGCCACGCCTTGGCCAGATCCCAGGCGCTGCGCGGCGGGCAGATGATGTCGTAGCGCCCCTGTACGATCACGCAGGGCAGGTGGCGGATGCGATCGATGTTGCGCAGCAGCTGGTCGGGCTCCAGGAAGATGCCGTTGCGGAAGTAGTGCGCTTCAATGCGGGCCTTTGCCAATGTGTCCAGCGGGTCGTCGGTGGATTGCGCATCCACGTCGTGCTGCAGGGTGGCGGCGTTGTCTTCCCAGCCCAGCCAGGCCTGCGCGGCTTCGATGCGGGTCGCTTCATCCGGGCCGTCCATGCGGCTCCAGTAGGCCGCGATCATGTCGCCGCGCTCGGCATCTGGAATGTAGGCCTCATAGCGGTCCCAGCGCTCCGGGAAGATCCAGCGCGCACCGCCATCGGCCTCGGCGAACCAGCGGTTCTCGATCTCACGACCGAGGAACACACCACGCACGATCAGGCCCGTGGCGCGCTCGGGATGTGCCTGTGCATAGGCCAGCGACAGCGTCGAACCCCAGGAGCCGCCGTAGACCAACCAACGCTCGATGCCGAGGTGGTCGCGCACCTTCTCGATGTCGGCCACCAGGTCCTGCGTGGTGTTGTGGCGCAGTTCGCCAAACGGCGTGGAGCGGCCGCTGCCACGCTGGTCGATCAGCACGATGCGGTAGCGCGCCGGGTCGAAGAAGCGGCGATGGGTCGGCGAGATCCCGGCGCCCGGGCCACCGTGCAGGTACACCACCGGAATGCCCTCCGGCGTGCCGCACTCTTCGATATGCAGCGTGTGCAGATCGCTCACCGGCAGGGTGAATTCGCGGTAGGGCTCGATGGCCGGGTACAGGGTGCGCATGGCAGGTGTCTCACAAGCAGGGGCGGCCAGCATAGCGCCGCCATCTACGGCTTGCAGTGGCGGGCTCCTGCGCGGCGCTGGAAATGCGCTGGCCGATGCGCATAAGCTTCCGCGATGCAAGCGACCACGACCGGGACGTCCACGTTCGACCTCAGCCTCGGCAGCGGCGCGCGCGAGCTGTTGAAGTGGATCGCGCTGCTGGCCATGACCGGCGACCACGTAGCCAAGGTGGTGCTCGGGGGCTACGTGCCGGTGGTCAGCGAACTGGGGCGTATCGCCTTCCCGCTGTTCGCGCTGGTGATGGCCTGCAACCTGGCCCAGCCGGGCGCCGACCTGCGCAAATCGATCCGCCGGCTCGCGCTATGGGGGCTGATCGCGCAGCCCTTGCACGCCTTCGCGTTCGGTTCCTGGCTGCCGCTCAACATCCTGCTCACCTTCACTTTGGCGGCGGTGGCCGTGCATGCGCTTGCGAACAATCGGCCGGTGCTGCTGTTGCTGGCTGCCGGTGTGCTGCCGATGTTCGTGGACTACCAGTGGGCCGGCGTTGGCGCCGTGCTGCTGGCCTGGATCGCGTTCCGGCATCGGGCGTGGTGGCCGCTGCTGGTCGCGCTTGCGGCGGTGTGCTGGGCCAACCACAACGGCTGGGCACTGCTGGCTGTTCCTATGGTCGTGCTGGCGACGCGGGTGCCGAGGCAACTGCCGCGCTGGCGTTGGGCGTTCTATGGGTACTACGCTGGGCATCTGGCGGTGCTGGCGTTGGTTGCCCATCTGCTTGCGTAATGTCGGAACTGGCATGTGGCATGTCCTGAATGCCGGATGCGGTCAAGGAATGCGCGGTGCCGATGCGGGTGAAGCATGCCGCCATCGGCATGCTGCAAGTTATTGAATTTTCGGCGCGATTGTCGATATGCGACAATGCTGCCACTGCGTGAACGTTGCTGTCTTTGCACTTGGGTTGTTGGCGCCTGCCACCCCGCTGTGCCCATGATGGATTGCCACCGAAAAAGGGTGGCCGGGTGTGGAAACCCGTTTAGCTATGCGTTGTTTACGCTTGCCAGCCGGCGTCGCCTTGTGCGGCGCCGGCTGGCATTCCGTTCGCGTTCTATGGCGGGCGGTACGTGGGGTGCGCGCAAGCGAACCCACCGGGTAATGACGCTTAGCTACCGGTTTCCACACACGTACCGTCCGCCGCCTTTGTTAAGGGCGGTGGTCCCGCATGCCTTGCACAGAGACCTGCCATGAACGCATCGGAGTTCCCCCATCAGCGCGCCCCGGCCAATGCCGATGAGGGGCACGACATCCCGCCCGATCCCAACAACCTGACGGCCCTGCTGCACAGCATCGGGCTGGGCGCGGCTTCTGACGGCCAGCCTTGGCCCGAGCGCCACCAGCTGCCGGGCCGGTGCCTGGCGTTGGCCGACGCCGACGGTGCGCTGGCCGGGCTGCGTGTGGTGCAGGAGATCCTGCTGGCGGCCGAACGCGCCCGCCAGAATGGCGGCCCGGAACAGTACGTGGGTGATCGCGTAATGGAAGGGCTGAAGCTGGCGGCATTGGCGTTGACCAGCCACGCCATCTATCGCCTGCATCCGGAATGACACATAGATCCACGCCATGCGTGGATGCCGTTCGCGGATTGCCTGACGACCTGTAGAGCCGAGCCTATGCTCGGCTCAGCGGACGAAACGGAGCCGAGCATGGCTCGGCTCTACAGGGGTTCCACGCCAGCTTAGAAATCCATCGTTGCCGACAGCAGCACCGTCCTCGGTGCACCCAGCGCCAGGCTCGACAACAACGGCATGCCCCAATACGACTTGTTGGTCACGTTGTTCACGCTGGCCCGCAGCGCAAGCGATCGACCCGCCACGGTGGTGCTGTAGCGCGCCCCCACGTCGAACAACGTACGCCCCGGCACCGACAGGCTATTGTCCGCACTGATGTACTGCTTCGACATCGCCGTGGCATTGCCGGTCAAAGTGAGGCCCTGCAAGGTCGGCACATCCCATTCCACGCCCAGCTTGGCCTGCCGCTGCGCCACGGCGGTGGCTATGCGTCCTTCATTCACGCCGCCGGCCGTGCGGGTCAGCTTCGGCTGCACATAGGCCACGCCACCGAGCAGGCGCACGCCGTCCAGCGGGGCGCCGAAGAAGCCCCATTCCACGCCGCGATTACGTTGCTCGCCGCTAAACGAGAAGATATTCGTGACCGGATCGGTGTAGCTGTTCGGTCGCTTGATCTCGTACACGCTGAAGGTGTGTGCGAAGCGGCCCAGGTCCAGCTTCAGGCCCAGCTCCTTCTGCCTGGTGCGGAACGGTGCGAACACATCGCCGGCGTTGGCGGCGGTCATCGGCGCGGTGGCGCCCTGGCTGAGGCCTTCAATGTAGTTGGTGTAGAGGGAGACCGTGTCGGTGGCCTTCACCAGCAATGCAGCCGCAGGGGTGGTCGCGCTCTTGTCGTAGCGCGAGGTGCGCGCACCGGTAGCGACGCTGAAGGTCTCGCTGACCACCTGTTGGCGACGCACACCCAGCGTCAACTGCACGCGGTCATTGGCGAAGGCGAGGGTGTCGGCGAAGCCGATGCTGTCCAGCTTCAGCTCGGTATGCGAGATGTGCGGTGCCACGAACGGCGCGGCCGGGCCCCACACCGGGTTGTACAGATTGGTGGTCCAGTCCCAGCCGGGTACGCTGCGCCGGCCGTAGTCGTTCTGGGTGTGCTGGTAGTGGGTCACGTTGGCGGCCCACTGGTGGCCGACGCTGCCGGTGTGGAAGGAACCGCGCAGGCCGGCATCTCCGGACTGCTTCTTGATGTCGAAGGCGAGCTGGCCGATCACCGTGGTGAAGTCGCCAGCCGGATTGAGGATCTGCGCGCTGATCGAACCGTTGTAGCGGTAGTCGGTCTTGCTGGTGCCGTAGGCCAGATAGGCCATCAGGCTATCGTTGATATCCAGTTCGCCGCGCAGCATTGCGCCCTTGTCCTGGCTGTCCACGTAGGCCCAGTCCGGGTTGATCAGCGTATCGCCACGCGGCGGCCGCGGAATGGCCACGCCCGGTGCCAGGCCGACGCCACGTGCCGGGCCGTCCACGCGATCGTCGGCGCTGTACAGATCGGCCGACAGCCGCGCACGTTCGCCGCGCCAGTCCAGTGCCAGCGAACCGAGCTGTACCTTCTTGCGCTGCTTGCCGACGGCGCCGTCACCATCACGGTAGGCAAAGTTGAAGCGGATGCCGAACTGCTTGTCGGCACCGAGGCGGCGACCCATATCCACATGGGTGCCGAACTGCGCGTCGGAGGCGAAGTTGGCACTGACCCGCAGCAATGGCAGCTCACCCGCACGCTTGGGCACCAGGTTGACGCTGCCACCGACCGAGCCGCCCGGCGGCATGCCGTTGAGCAGCGCAGACGGTCCCTTCAGCACCTCGATGCGTTCGAACATTTCCGGCGAGGTGCGGTAGTACGGCGCCATGCCGCTCAGGCCATTGAACGTGGTGTCGCTGGTGTTGGAGGCGAAGCCGCGGATCGCGTAGTTTTCGCTCCAGGAACCGGTGACGCCGTTGCTGAACACCGTGGGGTCGGTGGCGGCGATGACGTCGGTCAGGTCCTTGGCCTGGCGATCACGGATGAAGGACTCGGTGTAGCTGACCGTACTGAACGGCGTGTCCATGAAATCCTTGTCGCCGAGCAGGCCGACGCGGCTGCCGGCAGCCACTTGCCCGCCCGCATAGTCTGCAGTGACCCGGCGTTGTTCCTGCACCTGCACCGACGGAAGGGTGGACGGCGCGGCGTCGGCCAGCGCGGCGAACGAGGCCAGCAGCCCCAAAGCGAGGGCGGACATCCGGTAGCGCATGGGCATGCCCGGCGGATGCATCAGGCCTGAGAATGCGGCAGCACGATGCTGTGCAGAAGTGAAGTTGTAAACGGTCATGCCAGAGTCCTGTGAATCGCAGGCGCGAGCGCGCCTGGCGCGCTGCCGACGGCAAGCACGGGGGTAGGGCGCAGCGCAGGGTTGTTGGCTGGGTGGGGACCTGGCGGGAAGTGAGCCATGGGCTCGACTACGGGCAGCGTGCTGGACGCATTCCGAATTAGTTGGGTAAGTTAAACTAAATCAATTGAAGCGGACAAGAGGGTCCCTTTACTGGCACCCTCAGCAGGGTATGGACGCGCACCGTCAGAGCAGGCACCGCATGAGCACGCACCCCGATCCAACGGCGCCGACCCGTGGCCGCCCGCCAACCATCACCCCGGAGCGTCTGGCCGACATCGGCATCCGCCTGGGCCTGCCCAAC
Organism: Stenotrophomonas sp. GD03958; assembly: GCF_029839005.1. Classification (NCBI taxonomy): domain Bacteria; kingdom Pseudomonadati; phylum Pseudomonadota; class Gammaproteobacteria; order Lysobacterales; family Lysobacteraceae; genus Stenotrophomonas; species Stenotrophomonas sp. GD03958. The sequence goes on from NZ_JAOBZT010000016.1 coordinate 9,875, forward strand.
CTGACCATGGCCAACGTGGCCGCCGAACTGGCGGTGACCCAGGCGGCGCTGTACAAGCGCGTGGCCAACCTGGAGGCGTTGAAGCGCCTGGTGGCGGAGGCGGTGTTCCAGCGCTGGCAGATTCCGCGCGCGTCGATTGACGCACCGGGTGGGCTGGAGGCCTACCTGATGGGGTTCGTGGAGTCGCTGTGCGAAGTGGTGAAGGCGCATCCCGGGCTACCACCCTACCTGCTGCGGCGCACGGTGGCGACCGCGCCGATGCTGGAAAAGATCGCCTCGCACCAGGCGCACGTAGCTGAGGTGTTCGGACTGCCGGTGGACAAGGCGCGCTGGCTGCTGGCCACGATCGCGTTCTACTGCATCGCCGGCGCCGACACGATCTACGCGATTGCGGACGACGAGGAGGGGCAGGTGATCACCGAGTTCAAGCAGGGCATGCGGGCGCTGGTGATCGGTTCGCTGGAGGTATCGCGGCTTCGGTAGATCCATGCCATGCGTGGATGCCGTTGCACGGTTCGCCACGGCCCCACCTACGCATGGCGTGGATCTACAATGCGGCCATGCCTGCCACGCCTACTCTCGATGACCTTCGCCGCTACGCGGTGGCGCGCACCCTGTTCAAGCCGACCACGCTGCTGACCGCGATACGGCGGCTGGGCTTCGTGCAGGCCGACCCGATCCGGGCACCGGCACGCGCACAGGACCTGACCCTGCGCCACCGGGTGAAGGACTACCGCGCCGGTGACCTGGAGCGCCGCTACACGCGTCTGCCGGTGGAAGAGGATTGCCTGGTGAATTACGGCTTCCTGCCGCGCGAGCATCTGGCACTGATGCACCCGCGTGTCTCCAAACGCGAGTGGGATGCCGAAACCCATCGCCGCGCGGCCGACGTGCTGGCCTTTGTGCGCGAGCGTGGCAGCGTGCACCCGCGCGAGGTCGGCCAGGCGTTCGCGCATGGGCGGGTGACCAACTACTGGGGCGGCACCAGCAACGCCAGCACGCATCTGCTGGATGGCATGCACTACCGTGGCCTGCTGCGCGTGCAGCGGCGCGAGAGCGGTACGCGCATCTACGCGGTGGCCGATCATGCCGAGCCCGATTCCAGCGAACAGGCGCAGATCGAACGTGCTGCCGCCCTGATCGATCTGGTTGTGCGCAAGTACGCACCGCTGCCTTCGGCCAGCCTGACCTATCTGGTGCGCCTGCTGGGCTATGGCGCCCCACATCTGGCCGAGCAGACCCGCAAGGCATTGGCGTTGGCCAAGCAGCAGCTGGCCAGTTGCACGTTGGAGGGCACCACCTGGTACTGGCCGGCGGACGAGAATCCGCGTTCGCGCCGCCATTCACCGGACGAACAGGTGCGCCTGCTCGCGCCGTTCGATCCGGTGGTGTGGGACCGCCGCCGCTTCGAACTGCTGTGGGGATGGGTGTACAAGTTCGAGGCCTACACGCCTGCACCGAAACGCCAGTACGGCTACTACGCACTGCCGGTGTTGTGCCATGACCAGGTGGTGGGCTGGGCCAACCTGAGCATGCGCGACGGTGAGTTGGTGTCGAGCGTGGGCTATGCCGGCAGGTCGCTGGCCCGCGACAAGGTATTTCGTGGCGCGCTGGACGACGACCTGCAGCGCATGGCGGAGTTCCTGTAGCGCTAAGCGGCGCATGGGTATCTATCGATCCCGGTAGCCGCCAACCTTGGTTGGCGCTGGCTTCCATCGGTGCCCACCAAGGTGGGCATCTACCGGTCAAGCGGCATCGTTGTGCTCCGCGTCGTCCATGCCGGGGCTGACTCGCCGGCCGATGTCCTTCAGCCGCGCGAGCTGATCCACCATCGATGGTGCATCGTCCAGGCTGCCGATGGTCAGTGCGAACAGGGCTGCTGCCGTCGCGCCGACGGCCAGCACGGCGCCGGCTTCGCGATCGGAGAGCAGGATGCGCAGGCGCGACAGCGTGGTGTAGTGACGGCGCAGCACCGAGGGACTGACCCGGTCCACCAGTCGGATTTCCTGTTCCAGGCGGTTGTTGAGGCGCCCATGCAACTGCTCGTTGCGACGCGCGAACGACGGCAGCAGCAGGAGAGCACCGAACAGCGCGAGGAGGGCGGCACCCCCGACCAGCGGTTCAATTGCGAGCAGCATGACCGCAGCGCCAAACATGGATACCAGTGCGGTGGCGATGATCGGCACGTGCTTTTCGAAGAAGTCGACGAACTCGCGGGCCAGAACGACGCGGGCCGCCGAAGTGGAGGTGGCCTGGCCCAGGCGGCGCTGCGCCTGCACCACGCTCACTGCCAGATCGGCATAGATGCGGGTGAACGTCCGGGTATCGACCGCGCGGCGGGCGGCACCGACCAACCAGAACAGCAGCACCACGCCGGCGTAGGAGATGGCATGGCCGATGTTGCCGCTGATGATCGCGTCTACCGCGAAGCCGGCGAACAGCGGATAGGCCAGCAGCAGTGCGTTCTCCAGTGCGACCAGCGAGAACGTGCCGGTGAGCTGCCAGGGGTAGGTGCGCAGGATGGCCTTCAGGGTGGCGGCCGCATTCTGCTGGCCGATGCTGCCGGCGGCGGCCGCTGGATCATGGGGGTGTTTCATGGGATGCCTGGGTGGGTCGGAGACAGGGCAGGGGACGGATGCCTGCCATCTCCCACGTCGCGCCCAGTATCTGCAGCCCTTTGGAGCGGGCATGGAGGGGCGATGGAGATTGCGTGGAGAAACCGGCGGCGTTCAGCCACGCACGTGGTGCCCACCAAGGTGGGCCGCTACCGGAGCAACGTCCTCCGCAATGCTGCGTCCTCAACGACGCGCGTGCACCGGCCAGCGGATTTCGAAGGCACTGCCGCCGCGTTCGGTCGCCCTGCACTGCGCCGTTCCGTGATGGGCCACGGCAATCGCGCGCACCACCGCCAGGCCAAGCCCGGAGCCACCACTCTGCCGCGAGCGCGACACATCGGTGCGCTGGAAGGCTTCGAAAATGCTGTCGCGAAGGTCGTCCGGCACACCGGGGCCACCATCCTCAACGGTCACGGTGCAATGGCCTTCGGCCAGCGTGACACGGACCCGCAGTGGGCAGGGGATCGCATGGCGCCGCGCATTCTCCAGTAGCGCCAGCACCGCCTGGCGGATGCGTGCCGGATCGCAGTCGGCAAGCGACGGCCGTGCGTCCAAGGTCACCGAGAAACCACTTTCGGTCAACGCCTCGGACATCGCTTCGACCACCGCCGCTACCTGCACGCTGACATCGCTGCGCTGCAGGCGCAGATCCAAGTGACCGCTTTCGGCAAGGCTGACCACGCGCAGGTCTTCGATGATGCGGGTCAGGCCCTCCAGCTGGGTGAGCATGCTGTTGAACTGCTCCGGCCCGGGCTCGAACACGCCTTCGGCGATGCCCTGCAGGCGGCCGCGCAGGATGGTCATCGGCGTGCGCAGTTCGTGTGCGATCGCTGCATTCCAGAACACGCGGTTCTCGGACATCCGGCTGAGCCGCTCGGCCATGGAATTGAAGTCGCTGACCAGTGTGGCGGCCTCGGTCATCGAGGTGTCGCCGCCGCGCGCACGCGCCTCAAGATCACCGCTGGCGACGCGACGCAGGCTTTCGGCCACCGAGTTCAGCGGGGTGATGATGCGCCGGGTCAGGCGCGAGGCGATCAACGTGGCCAGTGCCACCACCACAGTGGCGGTCAGGCCGATCCACAGCCATTCCAGGCCTGACGGCATGATGGTTTCCGGCTCGTCATACCAGCGTGGATAGAACACCTCCATCAGGTAATAGAACAGGTAGAAGCCACTGATCGACAGTACGGTTGAACACAGCGACGCGACCGTGATGGACAGCGTGATCTGGCGCCCGATGCTCTTGCCTTTGGGGTTCATCGGTTCAGTCCAGGAAGCGGTAGCCGACACCGCGGATGGTGGCGGGAATGCCGATGACGCCGACGTCCTCCAGCTTGCGGCGCAGCTTGCTGACGTGGCTGTCCACGGTGCGCTCCTGCGCATCGCCTTCCGGCAGGCAGGTCTGGAGAAGATCCAGCCGGCTGTGCACCATGCGCGGTGCGCGCGCCATGTGCACCAGCAGACGGAACTCGGTGAGTGTGAAATTCAAAGCGTGCACATGGTCATCGGTGCGCACGGTGACCTCATGGCTGCGCAGGTCGATCTCGAACGGGCCCTGCCGGATCAGCCCGTTGGGTTCTTCTGCCATGGGCTTCGCGCTACGGCGCAGCACCGCCTGGATGCGGGCGACGATCTCGGCCGGATTGAACGGCTTGGCCACATAGTCGTCGGCGCCGACGCGCAGGCCAGTGAGCTTGTCCACGTCCTGGTCCAGTGCGGTGAGCATGATCACCGGGGTGTTGCCGCGCCGGCGCAGCTCACTCAGGACCTGCCAGCCATCCAACTTCGGCATCTGCACGTCCAGCAGCACCAGGTCGGGGCGCAGCTGGCGGTGGCTGGCGAGGGCGGCTTCGCCATCGGCGGCGCGGGCGCTGCGCAACCCGGAGCGGGCCAGGTAGGCGCCGAGAATGTCAGCAATTTCGCCTTCATCCTCGGCAATCAGCACCAGGGGCGCCTGGCGCGTGCGTGCATCGGTCTTCATTGAACGCTGCAGTTTCAAGTACGAGATGGGGAGTGCTGGCGACGGTGTCATCGTGGCCGTTCCAGGGTCTGTGCTTCTTCGTGGGCGGCCCAGGCGAGGGTGGCCAGCACCAGCGTGTGCTGCAGGGCGGGCGCCAGCGTTGCGGTCCCGCGCAGGTGCTGTGCGAGCAGGGCCGATACGGCCGCAGGCAGCTTGCTCCACCGTGATTGCATGCCCGTTGCGTCCACCCGGTCCTGCAAGCGGCGGGCCATGCGGACCAGGGCCCACAGGCGCAGGGCAAGCAACGTCGCCACCAGGACCGCTGCTATCCCTGCAGGCATGAGACTCAGGCCAGCGCTGGAGGCGGACCAGGCCGCGAAGCCGATCAGCACCAGCGACGCCAGGGTGCCCGTGCGCGCCGAATGGGCGGGGCCTTCGCTGCGGAAGCACACAAGCGCGGCGGCACCGGCGCCCGCGAGCAGGGGCGGCGCCGGGTTCGCGCTGGCAAGCATCCAGGCGCTGGTCGACGCCATTACCAGTGCAAGCAGCCACGGCGAAGGCGCGCACCAGGCGAGGTAGGCGCGGCGGACATCGATGGGAGGCAGGTCAGGAAACGGGAGGTACACGGCGGGAACGCAGTCGGCGAGGCCGACAAGGCTAGGGGCCGTTGATGGAGACTTGGTCGAGATTGTGTCGAGATTTCATGGACGCGATCCGTGCCGTTCAGGAGCGGACGCCGTGCCTGAACGGATGTGCGGCCTCCATGCAATCTCCACAGTGGCTCCAAGAAACATCCACCACCACCTCCCAGACTGCGGCTTCTGCGGTCACATCCGGTGGCTGCGTGCATGCGAGCCTTCCGATGAACAACCGCAGGACCTGGATCATTGCCGCAATCGTTGCGCTTCTTGCAGGCGGCACCGGCTGGTGGCTGTTCGCCGAAAGTGATGATGCCGCGCTGATCACGGCCCCGGCAAGGGTGGCGGACCTGGAAAAGACCGTGCAGGCCGTTGGCCGGGTCAACCCCAAGGAACTGGTGGCGGTGGGTGCGCAGGTATCGGGCCAGGTCAAGCGCCTGCATGTGGTGCTGGGCCAGCGTGTGCACGCTGGTGATCTGATTGCCGAAGTGGATTCGCAGCCGCAGCGAATCGCCCTGCGCAGCGCCGAAGCGGCTGCCAATGCGCTGCGTGCCCAGCATGCCGCCAGCCTGGCGCGCTACGCCCAGGCCATCCGCGTGCATGAGCGCCAGTCGCAGCTGGTGGCGTCTCGGCTGGTCTCGCAGGAAGGTTTCGAGTCCGCGCGGGTGGCGCGCGAAGCGGCGCGTTCTGACGTCGCAGCGCTGCAGGCCCAGATCGAGCAGGCGCTGACCCAGGTGGAAACGGCGCGGATCAACCTGGGCTACACCCGCATCGTCTCACCTTCCGATGGCTACATCGTGGCCATCGTCACCAAGGCCGGACAGACGCTGAACTCGATGCAGACCACGCCGACCATCGTAATGCTGGCACAGATGGACACGATGACGGTTCGCACCGAGATCGCGGAGGCCGACGTGGAGCTGATCGCGCCTGGCCAACCCCTGTGGTTCTCTACGCTGGGGCCGGGCGGACGCCGCTATGAATCGCATCTGCAGCAGCTTGAACCTGCGCCATCGTCGATTGCCGATGTGGCCACCGGCAACACCGGTGGATCGGCGCAGACGCCGAAGGCGGTGTACTACGCTGGGCTGTTTGACGTACCCAATCCGGGCCTGAAACTGAAGCCGTCGATGACGGTGAAGGTGACGATCCAGCTGGCGCGCGCCGCCAACGCGCTGCAGGTGCCGTTGACAGCAGTGTCCGAGAGCGATGACAAGGCGGGCAACCGCGCGACCGTACAGGTGATCGACGCCAAGGGCCGTGCCCGCGAGCGCGCGGTGACGACCGGCCTGCGCACAGCTACTGCGGTGCAGATCCTGTCCGGCCTCAAGGCAGGCGAGAACGTGGTGGTCGGGCAGGCGCCCAGTGGCGCGGAAGCCGAGCCCACCAGCCTGCTGGGGATGTGAGCATGGCCGACGCGCTGCTGGAACTGCATGGCGTATCGCGCGCCTACCGCTCGGCCGCCGGCGAGGTGGTGGTGTTGAAGGACGTGTCGCTGCGCATCGCGGCGGGCGAGTTCATCGCCATCATCGGCCCGTCCGGTTCGGGAAAATCCACGCTGATGAACATCCTGGGCTGCCTGGACCGGCCAACCGAAGGCAGCTACCGCGTGCACGGCGCCGCAACCGAGCAGATGTCGCCCGATGAACTGGCGCACCTGCGTCGCGAACATTTCGGTTTCATCTTCCAGCGCTACAACCTGATGGAGAACCTGAGCGCTACCGAGAACGTGGCCTTGCCCGCCGTCTATGCCGGGGTGGAGGCCGATGCGCGCACCACGCGTGCCCGCCTGCTGCTGGAAACGCTTGGCCTGGGCGAGCGCACCACGAACCGGCCCAGCCAGCTGTCCGGCGGCCAGCAGCAGCGCGTTTCCATTGCGCGTTCGCTGATGAACGGCGGCGCCATCGTGCTGGCCGACGAGCCGACCGGCGCGCTGGATCATGCCAGCGGCAGTCAGGTGATGGCCGAACTCAAGCGCCTGCATGCACAGGGCCATACCGTGATCCTGGTGACCCATGATGCGGCGATTGCCGCGCACGCTTCACGCGTGATCGAGATCGCGGACGGCCGGGTCGTATCCGACCGTGGTACGGGTGATCCCGCGGACGCACGCAAAGCCGTCGCGCCCGAGCGCAGCACGGAACCGGGCGCCGAGCGCCGCGCGCGCCTGGATGCGACCAGGGAAGCGGCACGGATGGCGGTACGTTCGATGCTGGCCCATCGCCTGCGCACCTTGCTGACCATGCTGGGCATCATCATCGGCGTGGCTGCGGTGGTGACCGTGGTTGCGTTGGGCAAGGGCGCACAGGCGCAGGTCGAGTCACAGATCAACGAACTGGGTGCCAGTACGCTGGAGATTTTCCCGGGTGCGGATTTCGGCGACCCGCGCTCGGCCGAGATCGAAACGCTGGTCGTGGACGATGCCGATCACCTGGCCGCATTGAGTTACGTAGACAGCGTAAGCCCCAACCTGAGCAGCTCGGTGGCCGCTCTGCAGGGCAACCGGCGCGCCAACACACAGGTGCTTGGCGTGGGCGCTGATCTACCCCGCGTGCGCGGGCTGCGCCTGAAGGCGGGCCGGTTCTTCACCGATGTCGAGGTGGATGCGCATCGCGCGGTGGCCGTGCTCGACCAGAAGGCGGCCAAGGCACTGTTCAACGGCAATCCGATCGGCGGCACGGTACTGCTAGGCGGCATGCCGGTGGACGTGATCGGTGTGGTGGGTGCCAGTGCATTCGCAGGCGGCGCGACGCCCACGGTCTACGTGCCTTACACCTCGGCGGCCTCGCGCCTGCTTGGCAGCCAGCGGCTGGAGAGCATCACCGTACGCGTGCGCGATGACGTGCCAACCCGTGCAGCTGAGGCCTCGCTGGGTGCGGAACTGCAGCGGCTGCATGGGCGCCGCGATTTCTTCATCTACAACTCGGACCAGATCCGCAAGGCGGTAATGAAATCCAGCCAGACCATGGCGGCGCTGGTCTCGGCGATTGCGGCGGTGGCGCTGGTGGTCGGAGGCGTGGGCGTGATGAACATCATGCTGGTGTCGGTGAAGGAGCGCGTGCGCGAGATCGGTGTGCGGCTGGCAGTGGGGGCCCGGCAGGGCGACATCCTGCGCCAGTTCCTGATCGAGGCCGTGCTGATCTGCCTGTTCGGTGGGGTGCTGGGCGTGTTGTCCGCGTTGGGTGTGGGAGCCTTGTCCAGTCTGCTGTCACTGGGCGTGCCGTTCCTGTTCACGCCAGGGCCGGTGCTCGCCGCGCTGGCATGTTCGTCTGCAATCGGGCTGGGTTTCGGCTACTTCCCGGCCCGCAATGCCGCGCAGCTGGACCCGATCCAGGCATTGGCGGCGGAGTAGGCTCGCCTGCTATGGCACGTGTAAAGCCGAACCCACGCTCGGCTGCTCTCCGTTCAGACCGCGATGCGTGATGCGCCCTGCGCCCTGCGCCCTGCGCTACGCGCAGCAAGCCGAGCATGGGCTCGGCGCTACAGCGACTCAGCGCGCCTTGCCCTTTATCGGCAGGCTGCCTGGCAGGTGCGAATAGCCGCTGTCGCCCCAGTGCCGGGTGATGCGCTGGAAGAACAACGAGTTGGGCACGCGCAGCAGGCAACCGCGCGCGCCTTCGCCACGATCACTCAGCGTGGTGTAGATCAGGTTGATGTCCACCACCTGACCACACAGGCCCGGCTTGTCCACGCTTTCCAGCACTTCGATGGTGTCATTGATGCGGAACGGGCGCGTAGCCACGATCAGGAACGAACAGAACAGGTTGGACAACACGCTCCACGCTGCAAAGAACGCCACCGCACCGACCGCCATGAACCCGGTCAGCGCAGTCCACAGCACCGAGCGCGAAACGCCCAGCCGCTCCAGTATCAGCAGCGCGGCCGCCAGATACAGCAGCAATGCACCGCCGCGGCGCAGGCCCACATGAAGCTCTGGAGCCAGCCTGCCGCGCTGCCGGGCCTGCACCAGCAACCACGCCAGGGCGCGCACCATCACCCACGCGACGCCGAGGATGGCCAGCACCTCGGCCACCGGCACAACCACGGTCAGCCAATCCTGGATCCAGGCGGGCAATCCGGCCATGAGGGGTCACAGTGTTGCCGCGCCGCCGGAGATGGTCAGCAGTGCGCCGGAGGTATAGCTGGCGCTGTCCGAAGCCAGCATCACATAGGCTGAGGCCAGCTCGGCCGGCTGTCCGGGGCGGCCGAACGGCGTCTGCGCGCCGAACTGTTCGACCTCTTCGGCGGCCATGCCAGCGGGAATGAACGGCGTCCAGATCGGGCCGGGTAGCACGGCATTGACGCGGATCTGATGTTCGGCCAGCAGGCCGGCCAGCCCCAGCGTCAGGTTGGCGACGGCACCCTTGGTTGCAGAATAGGGAAGGATGTTCGGCGTCGGCCGCTTGGAGTTGACCGACGCCGTGTTGATGATCGCGCCGCCACCGCGAAGATGTGGCACGCACAGCCGGGTCAGATTGAACACGGCATGCACGTTGGTATCGAACGTCCGCTTCCAGTCATCCAGGGTGATGTCGTCGAAATGCTCGTAGTAGCGTTGGTAGGCCGCGTTGTTGACCAGGATGTCGAGGCCGTCAAGCTCGCTGGCCACGCGGTCGACCAGCGAGCGCGCCTGCGCCGGGTCGCTGATGTCACAGGGCACCAGCACGGCCTTGCGCCCGGCCTGTTCGATCTGCTGCTGCACATGGCGGGCGTCGTCCTGCTCTCCATCGAGGAATGCGATGGCAACGTCGGCGCCTTCGCGCGCGAACGCGATTGCCACCGCCGCGCCGATGCCGCTGTCACCGCCAGTGATCAGTGCCTTCTTGCCCTGCAGCAGTCCATGCCCGCGGTAGCTGTCCTCGCCGTGGTCCGGCCGGGGCTGCATCTGCGCGGTCTTGCCGGGGAAGGATTGCTGTTGGGCGGGGAAGGGCGGGCGTGGGTAGTCGGGCAGGGCCATCGTCACTCTCCGGAAGGAAACCGGGGCCAGTCTCCCTCCATGGCGGTAAACGGCCGGAGGGCGCGGTGTCGTTGCGGCGTGGATGTGTGCGCGCAGGACTTCACAGCGGATGGGCGATGGTGGTCATGATGCTGTTGGCCGGTTGACGCGAATCCAGTCGCGTGTGCTGCACGATGATCGGCTGGTCGGATTCGACGAGGGTAGCGAAGCCGGTGCCGCGCGGTACCGGCGCCGGATCCTGCAGGTCATTGAAGCGCAGGTGACAAGTGCGTCGTGCCGGCACGGTGACCCGGTAGGGGCCCACGGGATCTCGGTCTTCGAAGTAGAGGGTCAGGGTGACATGCGCGTCCTCGTTGCCGGCATTGAGGACACAGCAGGTTTCGTGACTCTGCATCTCCGGTGACGGGCCGTTGCTCCAGGCTGGAATGTAGCCTTCGGCGATAGCCCAGCGTCGATGCCCGATGCAGGAAGCGTTCGTTTCCATGACGCCGTTTTAGCCCGGCGGGTGTTGCCATCGTGTCCAGTCCCCGCACGGAATCCGTGATGACCATCGGCTACCACGCATCGCATGAGCAGTTCCCGCCCGCCACTTTGCTGGGCCTGGCACTGCGCGCCGAACAGGCGGGATTCGAGGCTTTGATGTGCTCGGACCACTTCCACCCGTGGACGACCGCGCAAGGGCAGTCCGGCCACAGCTGGGTATGGGCCGGCGCGCTGGCGGTGCAGAGCGCATTGCCCCTGGGCATGGTGACCTGCCCGATGCTGCGCCAGCACCCGGCATTGGTGGCACAGGCAGCGGCGACGCTGGAGCAGTTGGCGCCGGGCCGGATCTGGCTGGCGCTGGGTACCGGCGAGGCCCTGAACGAGCGCATCACCGGCCAGCCGTGGCCAGCCAAGCGCGAGCGGCAGAAGGCACTGCGCGATGCGGCCGAGGTGATGCGGCGGCTGTGGGGCGGCGAGCAGGTCGACCACGACGGTGGCTTCCGGGTGCGCCAGGCACGGCTCTACAGTCGCCCGGCGCTTCCCCTGCCGCTGCTGGGGGCGGCCGTCACCGAGGAAACCGCACGCTGGATGGGGGGCTGGGCCGATGGCCTGATCACCATCAGCCAGCCACTGGCGCAGTTGCGGCGTGTGGTGGCGGCGTTCGAGGACGGCGGTGGCAGGGGCAAGCCGATGTACCTGCAGGCCAAGCTGTCCTACGCGCGCGCCGAACAGGCGGCGCTGGAAGGTGCGATGGAGCAGTGGAGCGCCAACGTGCTGCCGCCGGAACTGGCCGAAGGGCTGGACCAGCCCGAACAGTTCGAAGCACAGGCGCGATCGGTCAGTGCCGAGGTGCTGCGCCAGCACGTGCATGTCTCGGCAGACCTGGGCCAGCATCGGGCCTGGCTGCAGGAGCTGCAGGGACTGGGCTTCGATCGCATCTACCTGCACAACGTGAACCGCGAGCAGGAACGCTTCATCGATGATTTCGCCGAGCACGTACTGCCTGCGCTGCGCACTCAGGCACCCTCGGCGGCCAGCCACGTATAGCCATGGCCCTGCAGGTAACAGCGGCGATCCTGCAGCCTGGCGCCGTGGCCCACCAGCGTGTTCAACGGACCGCGCAGGGGCACGTCCACCTCGACCGGCTCGTCGCCGAAGTTGATCAGTGCCAGTGCCTGATGGGGTGCCTCACCGTAGCGGAGCATCAGCAGCGCGGGAGATGGCGGGTCGAGCGTGTGAGGACCCTGCTGCAGCAGGGGATGTGCATTGCGCTGCTGCAGCAGCTCGCGCACCCGCAGCAGCAGTGAACCTGGCGTCGCGCGTTGCGCCTCGACGTTCACCGTGCGGTAACCGTACGGGCCGTCTGCCGGTGGTGCGCGCCAAGCATGCCGCGGTTGATCGGTAAACCCCGCCGCTGGTCCACCGTGCCAGTGCATCGGCATGCGCACGGCATTGCGCTCTGGCAGCTCCAGGCAGTCACCGAGGCCGATCTCTTCGCCATAGCGGATCACCGGTACCTGGCCCAGCGACAGCAATGCCGCCCAGGCCATACCCTGCCATGCGATGTCGCCCTCCAGCATCGGTGCCAGCCGGCGGCGGATGCCACGGCCATAGATGCGCATGCCACGCTCAGGGGCGAAGCGTCCCATCACCGCTTCGCGCTCGTCCGGCTCCAGCTGCTCCAGGTCAAGCTCATCGTTGTTGCGCAGCCAGGCGATGCGGGTGTGCGGCGGCGCCTGCCGTCCGTATTCGGCCATGACCCGGGCCACTTCGCTGGCGTCGCCGCGCGCCAGGGCCAGGAAGAAATGATTGTTGAGGTGGAAATCCAGCAGGTGCGAAAGCCGCCGGCCCTGGCAGAGGAAGTCACCGTAGCGCGACGCGGGGACGTCCGCTTCGCCGATCAGCGGCAGGCCTGGCTGCTGCGCGTCTGTCGTGGCGCGCATCGCCTCCAGCAGCCACAGCCCGTCGTCGCGCTGGTCCGCGTGGCGGGCGCGCTCGACCATGTAGGGAACGGCGTCCACGCGGAAGCCGGCCACGCCGCGCTGCAGCCAGAACGTCATTACCCGCAGCAGTTCCTCGCGTACCGGCGCATGGGCCAGGTCGAGGTCTGGCTCGTGCCGGTAGAACATGTGCCGGTTGAACGCGCCGGCCTCGGCGTCCCATGTCCAGGCAGAGGCCTCGATCGGCGGGAACATCGGCTGCAGGCCGTCGTCGGGCACGTGGTCGCTCCACAGGTACCAGCGGCGCCATGCTGGGTCGCCCCGCTGCGCGGCGACGAACCACGGGTGGGCGCTGGCAGTGTGCTGCATCACCAGCTCGACGATGATGCCGATACCGCGTGCGGCGGCAGCATCGACCAGGCGCTGGAACGCCGCCTCGTCACCCAGGCGTGGATCGATGCGGTAGTGATCGGTGACATCGTAGCCACCGTCACGGCCGGCGTTGCAGTAGAACGGCAGCAGCCACAGGTGGCTGATGCCGAGCCATTGCAGGTAGTCCAGCTTTTCGGTGATGCCATCCAGAGTGCCCCAGCCGCGCCCATTGCTGTCGCGGAAGAGGTAGGGGTCGACCTGGTAGATCGCGCGCAGCGGACGCACCGCCATTGGGCCGCTCCAGCACCGTTCAAGGGTGACCAGCCTGCTGCGCGACATGGCAGCAGTCCGTGAACCGGACGGCATTGCATCATGACGCGGCATCCACGGTCCCTGCATGCCCGGACGCGCACAGTGAACGCTCACTCGATGCGCCGAGGAGCCTCTAGCCATGCCCCGCCGCAAAACGCTTCGTATTGCGACGTTCAACGTCAACGGCATCGGCACACGCCTGCCGCAGCTGTTGGACTGGCTGCACAGGGAATCGCCGGATGTGGTTGCCCTGCAGGAACTGAGGGCGACCGACGCCGCGTTTCCCGCTGCGGCATTGGAAGGGGCCGGCTACGGTGCACTCTGGCAGGGTGAGGCGCGCTGGAACGGGGTGGCGCTTCTTGCACGGGGGGCCACGCCGGTTGAAAGCCGCCGCCGATTGCCGGGCGAGCCCAAGGACACCCAGAGCCGCTACCTGGAGGCGGCGGCGCATGGCATTGTGGTGGGCGCTCTCTACCTGCCCAACGGCAACCCGCAGCCCGGGCCCAGGTTCGACTACAAGCTGCGCTGGATGGCGCGCCTGATCCGGCATGCGCGCAGCCTGGTGGAGCTGCCGCACCCGGCGCTGCTGCTGGGTGATTTCAACGTGATTCCCACCGAAGCCGACGTCTACGACCCCAAGGCTTGGCGCCGCGATGCGCTGTTCCAGCCCGAGGTTCGCGATGCCTTCGAGCGGCTGCTCGCGCAGGGCTGGACCGATGCGCTGCGAAAGGTGCACGGCGACGCCACGATCTACACCTTCTGGGACTATTTCCGCCAACATGCCGAGCGCGACCGTGGGCTGCGCATCGATCATCTGCTGTTGAATCCGATACTGGCGGAGCGACTGAAGGATGCCGGCGTCGACCGCTGGGTACGACTGCAGGAAAAGGCCAGCGACCACGCGCCAGCCTGGGTGACGGTCAGGGCGTGATCAGCGTGCGGCCGGGTCTTCGCGCCGCTCGCGGCGTACCCGCGCGCGGGTGCGGTACAGGCGGCTGTCCGCCTTCTGGATGGTGTCGGCCACGGGTTCGCCGGGCGTGTTGATGGCTGCACCCATCGAGAACGCGCTGGGCGAAAGCGCGGCGTGGTCCTGGTACCAGTGTTCCAGTTCGCTCAACCGGCCATTTTCGGGCGCGACCAGCACCACCATGAACTCGTCGCCACCCAGCCGTACCACGGTCTCGTCCTTGCCCAGCGGCGAGCGCAGGAAGGTGGCGAACTCGACCAGCACGGCATCGCCACGGCGGTGGCCCTGGGTGTCGTTGATGTGCTTGAAATGGTCCAGATCGAACATCACGCACGCCCAGCGCTCGTCAATCAGTTCATCCAGCCGGTGCAGGTAACGCCGGTTGTAGCACTGCGTGAGCGGATCCTTGAAGGACATGTCGCGCAGCTGCTGCTCCTGCATCCTCAGCGCGGTGACGTCCTGCGCATGCCCCAGCACGTAGGGCGGGCTGGCTTCGTTGTCGAGCACGTTGTGGTACGCCCAGTAGTGGCGCGTACCATCGGCGGCAATCAGCTCGATCACGCCAGCGTCGGTGTGGTTTGCCTGGATCCGGGCGAGGTAGGCCTTGAAGCCCTCGCGCTTTTCCGGTGGCATCAGGTCACACAGGCTGCGCCCGATCATCTGGCTTTCCTCGAAGCCCAGCGACTGCACCGCCGCCGGATTCACCGAGGTCAATGTCCCGTCCAGCGTGTGGGTGCAGATCAGGCCCAGGCTGTAGTGGAACAGTCGCCGGTAGCGGGTTTCGCTGGCTTCCAGCGCGTCGAGCGCGGCTCGCTCGTCCGTGATGTCCTGGATGGCCCCGACCAGGCGCGGATGGCCGTCGACCTGTTGCCGGCTGCCGACCACCCGGGTCCAGATCGCGCGCCCGTCGGCGGTCGTCATTGGCAGCTGCACCTCCCAGGACGTGCCTTCGTCGATGCAACGCTGCACTGCCGCGCGGATGATGTTGCGGCTGTCTTCGCGATAGAACGACAGCGCGGTGCCGAGCGTCGGTTCAAAGTTGCTGCGCACGCCGTGCAACTGCTTGGTCTCGCGGGTCCAGCGCACTTCGTTGGTGACCAGGTCCATCTCCCAGCCGCCCACCCGCGCCGCGCGGTTGGTGCGCTCCAGGAAGTCTTCGCTGCGTTTCAGCTCGCGATGCAGCGCTTTCGCCTGGCCAACCTGCGCCATCAGGGTACTGCGCTGTTCCAGCACCTGGGTGGTGACCCGCGCCAGATGCACCATCAGTTCGCGCTGGGAGGGGGACAGCACGCCGGGCATCGGGTCGAGCAGGCACAGCGTGCCGATACGTGCGCCGTGCGCCGAGCCCAGGGGGATGCCAGCGTAGTGGCGGATGCGCGGCCCACCCGTCACCAGCGGATTGGTGGAAAAGCGTGGGTCCTGGCGCGCATCGGGTATCTCGAACAGCTGGTCCTGGCGTATGGCATGGGTGCAGAAGGAGATCTCGCGGGCTGTCTCGCTGACGCCCTCCAGGCCGATGTTGGCCTTGAACCACTGGCGGTCTTCGGCCACCACGGTGATCAGGCCCATGGTCAGGCCGGTCGCGGCGCGGGCCGCGGCGACGATGGCATCGAACACCGGCTCCGGGGGCGTATCCAACAGGTGCAGTCGTTCGATTTCGAGCAGTCGTTCGGCTTCGTCCATGGCGCTTTTCAGGGCTGGGTGGCGAGGGCGGTTGCGGCGGCTGTCTGGCGCTACGCTAGTGCGCGCGCCGTTATGTATCGCCACGGCGGGGTGATGCCGATGTGAGGTGGGCGCGCTGGCTCAGTGTTGTTGGAGCGATGCCTGCAAGGCGGTAGCCAGCGCGGCATCACCGGACACCAGGTCCTGCCAGCGCAGCGTGATGCCCTTGCGGCGCCCCTTTTCAACCAGCTTCAGTCCTTCGGGGTCCACGATGAGGGTGTAGGGCTGGCCATCGATGTCCAGTTCGCGTCGAAGCGGTTTGTCGAGCGGGGTCATCATCGTTTCCTCGCCGGGGAGAGAGCGCGGCGTGGCTGTATCGATACGTGACGATGATCACGGACGTGCCAACGCCAGGGGAAATCAACAGTGCGGGTGATGCCGATGCGGGGCCCGACCACTGGATCCTCCGGCGGCGGCACGCCGTCGCTGACGATGACAATGCCGTGGTTGCCGGTCACCAGATCAGCGCCGTCGAAACTGCGGTCCAGCCCGAAGGCCTGCGAGAGCTTGCCGGGCCCGCTGGCCAGATCGTGGTCGCGGCGCGCGGCGGGACGCAGTTCGCGCATGCGCTCCAGGCCCACCAGCGGCTCGATGGCCCGCAGCAGCACCGCCACGCCTTCACCCACTTCGCCGCAGACAACGTTGCTGCCCCAGTGCATCCCGTAGGTGAAATAGACATACAGGTGGCCGGCCTCACCGAACATGCTGGCCGTGCGCGGCGTCTGCCCGCGATAGGAGTGTGCGGCCGGATCGACACTGCCCGCGTAGGCTTCGACTTCAACGATGCGACCGGCCCGGCCATCGTCACGGACCAGGAGCTTGTTGAGCAGCTCGGGCGCAACCTCGACGGGCGGGCGCCGGTAGAAGCTGCGCGGGAGGATCTGAAGAGAGGCAGGCAACCAATCCGGCACGGTAGAGGCAGGCTCGGGCAAACGGTGATGGCACTCTGGCATCAGGCAGGTGAAACCGGCGCAGACGCAGTGTCATTGCTGCGCAGGACCGGCGGCCAGTGCGGCTCTCCGTGCGGCATAGACCTCCGGCGTCTGTGGCTTGATGAACAGTGCCACCAGTTCCGGATACTCGCGCTTCACCGCCGTTTCGATGCGGGTGATGCAGGCTTCGATCTGCGGGGTCCGCCGGTCATCCTCGAACTCGGCGCTGAGCATGGCCACGACCTGTTCCGGGCCCATCTGCATGGTGGTCACGCCATTGGCGCGGCGCAGGTCCGGATCGGTTTCCGCCACGGCCATGATCCGCTCGGCCACGGCCGGGTGGGCCGGCTCACCCACCAGCAGTCCCTTGGTTTCGCGTGCGAGAAGAAAGGCGGTGGCGGCAAGCACGCCGGCGATGCACAGCGACGCCACACCATCAAGCACCGGCATGTCCAGGACCTGGGCGGCCACGAGCCCGATCAGTGCAAAACCCAGGCCCAGCAGGGCCGCGCTATCCTCCAGCAGCACGGTGAAGGTGGACGGGTCCTTGCTGCGACGGAAGGCTTCGAAGTAGCCCAGTTTGCCCTTGGTACGCCGGAACTCCCGTAGCGCGACCCACCATGAAGCCCCCTCGAACAGGATGGAGATGCCCAGCACGCTGTAGCTCAACGCGTGGTTGGTGGCCGGCTCCGGCCGGCGGATGTGCTGGATGCCCTCGTAGGCCGAAACACCGGCGCCGGCGGCGAACACCAGCAGGGCGACGATGAAGCTCCAGAAGTACAGCTCGCGGCCGTAGCCGAACGGATGCACGGGGTCTGGCGCCTTGCCGGCGCGGCGCAGGCCGTACAGCAGCAGGAGTTCATTCAACGTGTCGACCAGCGAATGCACGCCCTCACTGAGCATGGCCGAGCTGCCGGAGATGCCGGCAGCAATGAACTTGGCGATGGCGATGGCCAGGTTGCCCGCGAGGGCGGCGTAGATGACCAGACGGGAACCGGTGGGGGCGGACATTTCGGCGGCGGGGTGAGGCGGATTCCTGATCTTCCTGATCAGCGCGTGCCTACTGTGTGCACGGTGCGATCAGCGCCCCTTGGGATTGAGGTACAAACGCGCCCCATCCGATTCACGGTAGCCCGTCCAGCGCCCACCGCCGGACGCGCGGAAGCGCCCGAACACGGTGTTGCTGGTGTCGGTGAGCAGCAGCTGATTGCCCGACAGTACCCAACGGTTGGCCGAGAAGAAGCCATCCGGGCAGCCGGCGGGCACGTAGGCACTTTAGCCGCCGAACCACTCGATGTTCTTCAGCTCGATGGAGCAGGTGTTGCCGTTCTCCTGGCCCAGCGTCCAGCTGCCGAACAGATCGCTGTCGCGCACACCGCGGCCGCCACGGTGGCGGTCGTGGCCCCAGTCGTCGTTGTCGTCGTGGAAACCGAAGCCCACGTCGATCTCTTTGCTTTCGCTGCGTGACTCGGACTGCGAGCTGCCGCTGGTGATGGACTGGGTGGTCACCGCGCCACTGCTCTGGGTCTGGGTGCTACTGGATTGCGTGGTCGGTGTGAGGGCGCGCCCTGAGGCAAGCCAGCCAAGAACAGGTGCTGTCCGCTGAAGGGTAGTGCCGGCCGCTGGCCGGCTCCCCTTTGACGCCCAGAGCCGAAGGAATGCCGGCCCGCAGCCGGCACCTCCCGCAGCCAGGCATGGCTTGGCTCTACGGGTCGGGTTTCACCCTTACCACCCGTTTCCGGTACTCGTACACGTTGTCACCGCGGATGCGCTTTTCCTCGGTGCCGGTGACCCGGCCCACCTGCTGGTCCGAACCGGTCACGGGCTGTGCCTCGATTTCGGTCTCGTGCTCGAAGGAATGCGATTTGTCGGTGTTGCGGTAATAGCGGTACAGCGCCCAGTACAGCGCGGTCGCGCCGGCTGGACCTGCCGCCAACAGCCAGAGTCCACTGTCGTCGCTCATGTCGATGCTACCAGGAAGGCAATTGCGAGGGCTTCAATGATGGTGCCGGTGGCCAGTGCCGCCAGCAGCATCTTCCATTGCTGCACGGGCACGCTGCCCATGGTTTCGCCGGTACGGCCGTTCACCGCGATGTAGTGCAACATGCCGCCGTTCCTGCCGGGCTGGTGATACGAGTACAACCACACCGGCAGGTACATCGACACCCAGCGCGTTCCATGCACCTCCAGCTGTTCCTGTTCCCAACGCACGCCACGGTTGTAGCGCCTCACCGAACCTTCCACCTGTGCGCGGGCAATCGACAGAAGCTGGTCTTCCAGCCGCGGCCGCAGCTTTTCCACGTCGAGATTGCGTTTTTCAGAGGTGAAGCCGGCCAGGTACGAAGCGTTCCATTTCACCGCGTTCTTGGTGTCGAATGGCAGGACGGTGTTGATGATGTTGTTGGTGTTGGCGCGGATATCAAGATTCCCGCGCTCGGCCGAGGATTCCAGGGGCAGGTCATCGACAGTGAAGTCGACCTGGCGTTCGACCTGGTAGACATCTGCGTCGTACAGGGTGCGCTTGTTCTTCTCGGTGCCGACCGTGTATTGCCGGGTCTGGATCTCGCCCTTGCCGGCCACGGCCGCGCTGACATTGCTGTCGACGATCATGTAGGGCAGGAACACGCCCACCACGTTTTCCGGGGTGAACTGGTCCTTGAAGGCCTTCAGCGCGAACATGCGGCGTTTGTCGACGAACTGGCGGATGCGCGCGACCGCCTCGTCCTTCTTGATATGGAAGGGCAGCACTGCATCAGGCACCGCGCCATTGCTGATCTGTTCGTTGACGCCGAAGACGTGGCGGCACCAGTGGCAGCGCGCCGTCATCGTGCTTTCGGTATTGACCGTGACCTCGGCACCGCAGCCGGTGCACTTGAACGTCATCAACGCCGAGGTGTCGGTATCGATGTCACGTGCGCCGGACGCGATGACGGTGCCGCGCAGCTGGTCGATGGCCTCGCCCAGCCCGAATTCCTCCTCGACCCGCGCGCCATGCCATTCGTGACGGCAGTACAGGCAGACGAGGATGTCGGTGCCGGCCTTGGGCCGGATGTCGGTGGCGCCGCACTTCGGGCAGCGGTTGAGGCCGTCCTTCAGCTCGCTGGCCGAGGTATCGATGGCCACGGGATCGGGCGCTTCCACTTCATCGCGGATGGCCTGCGGCAGCTTCGAAGTGTCCAGCGGGAAGCTGCCGGGCAGGGGTGGGACGTCCCGCGGCGAACCGGGCCCATCCAACGACGCCGCCGGCAGGGGCGGCGGCGTCGCGGGCGCGGATCCGGGCAGCGGCGGTGGGCCGTTTCGGGGATCGGACATGTCGGTTGTGCGTCCTGCTGTTACAGGCCCAGTGCCTTGGCCTTGAGCGCGTCGTAATCGCTCTGGGTGATCAAGCCCAGGTCCAGCATTTCCTTCGCCTTCTTCAGCTTGGCGACCGGATCGTCGGCAGCCGGGGTGGCCGGCTGCTGCATGCCGCCGACACCGAACATGCCCGAGGCCATGCCGACACCGACCAGGCCCGCCGCACCGCCGTTCTCGCCGGCCGACTGGACGCCCTGGGCGACGCTGGCCTGCAGGTTGGAATTGCCGCGCGAACCGGACAGCGCATCGGCGCGCTGCACGGTCTTCAGCAGTTCGCGGGTGTTGGCGTCGTACTCGATCGAGACGATGGCGGTCTTGACGATGGCCAGGCCGCGGTCGGACTTCCACTGGTAACCCTGCTCGACGGCGGCCGACAGGCTCTGCGCGAAGCCCAGCGAGTCCTGCTGCAGCTTGGTGATGCGGTTGCCCTTGCCCGGATCGTTGGTGTACAGGCTGAAGGCCGGGGCCAGCGAACCGACCACTTCATTGAACAGCTGGCTGGCAGCGGCGTTGTCCAGATCGGTGAAGTCGAACACCTGGCCCGGCCGCAGGTAGCTGGCCGGTACGAAATTCTTCACGAACAGGATCGGGTCGACGATCTTCAGCGTGTACGAGCCGCGGGTGATCGCACCGACCTGGGTATTGAGGAAACCGTCGTCCCAGTAGATTTCCGACTGGGTGCCGAAGCGGTTGTCCGGCAGTTCCTTCAGCGAGACGAAGTAGGCCGCCTGCTGCGCGCCCGGCTGGCCGCCGAACTTGAAGCGTTCCCAGCTCTGCTTGATGAAGGTGCTGACCAGGCCGTCGCCGGCGAAGATCGACTGCGAGTTCAGGTCGTCCGAACGCCATTCGTAGCCACCCGGTTCGGCGACGAATGCGGTGATCGCGCCGTCCTGGAACAGCAGCAGGCCGTAGCCTTCCGGCACGATGATCTTCGAGCCGTTGGTGATGATGTTGGACGAGCCGCTGGTGTTGGAGCCGCGGCCGGCATTGGTGCCCTGCGGCACCGCCGCGAACAGGGCGGCCGTGGACGGCAGGCCCGCCGGCACGGTGTAGAAGTCCTTCCACTGGTCGGCCAGCACACCGCCAACCGCACCCTTCACCGCCTGTACCAGACCCATGTCCAACTCCCTGTGATTCGAGGGCAGGCACCGTGCCTGCCGAGCTGGACTGAATATAGCAGCGGGCAGGGACCGCTGTGGTGCCGGAAGATGAATCCGGGCCATGCCGATGCACGGCGCAGCGTCGTGCCTGGCGCTGTTGCTACAACATGTACGGAATCTTGAACGCCAACGTGAAGTCCGGCGCATCCGGGGTCAGCCCGATGCCCAGCAGCGTCACCAGCGTGGTGTGCTGGTTCAACGCATAAGTCACGCCCAGGTTCAGGGATGCCGCATTGGCATCACTGCCGATCACCTTCATCCACTTGCCGCCTTGGAAGCGGGTGGAGGCGCGGGCGCTGATGCGGTCACTGAAGGACAGGCTCAGGCTGGTCCGCTCGTTGAACGCAAAGGCCACGCCTGCGCCGAAGTACACCGAGCCACCCAGCTTCACGTCGCCCGGATTGACCGTGTCCGGATTGCTGTCGATGTCGTTGAATCCGCGCGGGATGGAGTGCACATAGCCGATGTTGGCGAACAGGATGGCCGGGTCGGCGGTCTTCACCATCGACAGGCCGAGGTTGGCCTGCCATACGCCGTTGCCGGTGGGCTGCTCGCGCGGCACGGCGAAGCGGATGTAGTCATCGTCATCGCGCTCTATCACCTTCCAGTCCAGGCCGTAGGGTGCGCGCCCGGTGGGGGCGGTGACGCCGGCCGTGAGCACGGTCTCCGGGCGCCAGCCGCGTTCGCCGAACAGCCGGTAGTTCGCGCTCAGGCCAATGTCGCCCAAGCCGTTGCCGTTGGTCTGCTCCTGCGCGATGGCGGCTGCTGCACCGCCGGCGCCGCCTTTCTGGTACACGGTGCGCCGCGCCAGGTAGGGCACATCCAGGTTGAGCGTCAGGTTCGGGCTGACGCCCCAGCGGGCCGCCACGTTGTAGGTCAGCGAGTCGGACTCCACGTTCTCGATGGCGATATTGCCGAGGAAGATCGCGTCCAACGCGAGGAAGCCGTTGAGGGTGAGCTGCTTGCGGTCGTAGCGTGCGTAGGTGAGGCTGTTCTCGATGGTGAAGCGGCGCGAGAACAGGGCCGATTGCTGCTGCTTCACATCGTCCACGCTGCGGCGCGACTCCTGCCTGGCCTGCTGTGCTTCTGCGGCGGTACTGGCGTAACCCTCGCTGCTTGGTGGAACCGCGGCGGCCGCCGCCTGTGCCAATGGCGCGGCCGGTGGGGTCGAAGCCGGGCCAACCCGCCCGCCCAGGCGCGCCTGCATGGCCTGCACCTGCATGTCCAGTTCGCGCAACCGCCGCACTTCCTGTGCGTAGTTGGCTTTCAGCTGTTCCAGCTGGTTGGCCAGGGCCTGCACGTCGGCGCCATCGTCAGGCGTCGGCGGCACGGCAAGGGCGGTGCCCGCCAGCGCCGCCAGCGCCAACGGGGTGATCCTCATCAGGGTGTGCATGTTCGTGTCCTGCGTTGTGGAGCGTTTCCCCCAATGCCAGGCCCTGCTACTGGCCCGGCCCCATGCCGCGGTTCAACGCAATCGCCTGGGCCACGTTCTGGCTCAACGGCAGATTGCCGCCCACGGCGTTGCGCACCAGCTCCAGCCGCAGCTGGTTGCTGGCGATCTGGCCGTCACCGGTAAGGGCGATGCCCTGGCCGACGCTGCCATTGCGGATCCACTGCTGCACCAGCCCCTGGCCATCCACCTGCAGCAGCAGGTGTGCCTGGTTGCCTTCCAGCACGGCCGTCGCGCTGGCGCCGGCAGGCTGCGCGGTGACGTTGCCTGCGCCATCAGAGAGAACAGCCGGCACGCCACCCTCGCGGACGGTCAGCGTGGTGACGTTGCGCGCGACATTGCCATCGCCGGCCACCTGCACGCTCTGCACCAGGCCGCTGGCATTGGCCAGGCCGCTGCTGTCGATGCTGCGTCCGTGGGTATCGGGCAGCGGCGCATCGGCTGCCGTGACATGCACGCTGGGCTGGAAGCTGAGCTTCGGCGCGCCAGCACCACGGAAGTCCATGCCCAGGGTCAGGCTGCCCTGCAGGGTCGTGCCGTTGCTGGCCTGCCACTGCGACAGCATGGTGACCCCGAACCAGGCAACGTTGTTGCCACCCACGGTGTAGCGCCCCCGCATCAGGCTCAGCTCCGGGTCGGGGATTTCCGTGAGTCCACGCCCCGTCCTGCCGTCGGCGGCCTGCAGGGGCAGGGCAGGGGCCATCAGCAGCAGAGCCATCCATACGTGTTGACGGAACATGGTCGTACCTCCTCAGAACAGGTCGGCGTGGCTGAAGCCGAAGTCGACCAGTTCGGCATCGGTGATCGGCCCTTGCCGCGCGTAGAGCGCGCGGGCACTTGGCCGTTCGCTGGGTTGCAGAAGAGCGGTGTTGCGATCGAAGTCGCTGCCGATCACCACAAAGACCGCGCGCGATGGCCAGGCGGCCAGGAACTCCGGCAGCGCCAGGCTGCGGTTGCCGAGGATCGGGTCAGCCACTTCCACGATGCCGTTGCGCACCTGCTTGAGCACCACGAAATGGCGGAAACCGCGCACGTCCATCAGCACCAGTCCCGGCACGCGAAGGGTGCGCAGTCGTGTTTCATCGATGCGGTAGCCCCGGCCACGCATGCCCAGCGATTCCACGTAGCGCTTGATGTCGAGCAGGGAGAAGCCGCGTTCGGCCACCAGCGCTGGATCGGAAACCCCCATCATCCCTTCAATCACCGTCGCCTCGTCGGTCTGCAGGTGGTAGGCGTGGCGCAGGATGGTCGCCAATGCGGCCGCCCCGCAGCTGTAATCGGTGTGCTGGCGCACCACGTTGCGGTAGCGCCGCTCCTGCATGCTTTCCACCTTCTGCTGCAGCAGCGCGCCATTGGGCAGCACGCCGGCGAAGTGGACCTCGCCCGCCCATGCCGATGCGGTGCCCATCAGCAACAGGAAGGCAAGCAGGCGCATCGATGGAGGGCAACGGATCATCTACGTTCTCCGGCAGCAGGGGGGAGCCCCCGTTCCAAGGGGGAGGAGGAACAGGGGCTCCCGGGGACCCGGCCATTGGCGGACGGCCGGGGTGTTGCGCTTACTCGCCGCTGCCACCACCGCCGCCAGTGCTGGGCTGGGCGACTGCCAGGGCCAGGCTGTTGGCCTGCAGGTTGCCGGTGCCCGCAGCAACGTTCACGCCGATGTTGCCGGAGGCGCCCGATAAGGCACTGCCGGACAAGGCCGAGGTGTTGGTCGCATTGACGTTCACCCACCGCGTGGTGCTGACCGTGCCGCTGAGGCTGGCATACAGGTCAGCCACGCCCAGTTCGACGAACTGGCTGGTGCCACTCTCACGCGTATCGAAGCCCAGGCCGCCCACCCCCGGCCGGTTGGGGTTCATCGTGGCGTTCTGGATCTGGTTGTCCAGATCGATATGCCCGGTGCTGTTGCCACCCGGGTGCGGCAGCTCGCCACTCCACGTATCCAGGTAGTAGTTGGCCATCTGGTAGGCGTTGCCGGTGCCGCGGTAGGTGCCCGCGCCATAGGCCAGTGTCAGGCCGCTGACGCCGCCACGCATGCCGACCTGCACGGTATCGGTGTAGGACTGCACGAAGCCGGCGTTGCTGACCGTGTTGCCGGTGGAGACCTGGTTGGAGCTGATGCTCGACTGGGCCACCGCCGTGGTCGCTACCGACGCCGCGAGCGCGTTCTTCTGCTCATTGTTGTTGCCCGAGGCGATGTTCACGCCGATGTTGCCGGAGGCGCCGCCAAAGGCGTTGCCGCTGAGGCCTGCGGCGTTGGTGACACCGGAGTTCATGGTGGCGTTGCCGAAGCCGGCCTGGTTGACGAACACCTCGGCGTCGGCCATGCCGAAGCTGAAGGACGCATCGGCAGCGGACAACGACGCGGCATTGTCCTGGGCGTTGTTGTCGCCGGAGACGACATTGAAGCCCAGATTGCCCGAGGCACCGGCGCCGACGTTGTCACCGATCGACGCGCTGTTGGTGACCAGGCTGTTGCTGGTGGCGTTGTTGCTGATCGACTGCCGGTTGTCGATCACGGCAATGGCCGCCGAGTCGAGGTCGATGTCGCCGGTGATGTTCGGGTCGCCGGAGAAATTGATGTCGGTGCTCAGGCGCAGGTCCTTCTCCAGATTCACGTCGACGCCGTGGTTGTTCTTTTCCTTGCGTTCGTCGGCCTGGATGTTGCTGTGCTTCTGCACATTGACGTTGACGGTGCGGTTGCGCACGTCGTTGTCGGTGTGGTTGTGCGTGTCGTTGCGGGTCTCGCTGACGGTGTGGTTGTGGTTGATGTTCGCGTTGGCGTTCTGGTTGTCCCAGCCATTGGCCGCAGCGGCGGTCGAGGCAGTGGCAATCGCCATGGCGAGCATGGTCTGTTTGACGGTCGCTTTCATGGTGCCCTCTCTCTCATCAGGTGGTGCATCGGTTGGGTGGTTGTCACGGGCGGTCCTGCACGACCAGGCCCAGTACGTTGGCCGTGTCGTTGCCGTTGCCCGCGATCTGATTGAGTTGCAGGACCCCGTCGAATCCCCGCAGTGCGGTGCTGGCTACACCGGCGCTGCGGGTGCCCGTCGCGACGCCGTGACCGGTGTCGTCCCGCCCCCCTGCCAACGCGGAACCCTCGGCGGCCAAGGCCGTATCGTCGGTTTCGCGTATGCCCTGTCGGGCCAGCGTCGCGCTGACGACGTTGAGCGTCGTGTTGGCGATGCCGCTGGTCTGGTTGATGGATGCGATGCCACTGGCACCGGCCAGTGCGTCACCGCCAATGAACGCGGTGGCCTGCAGCGGCCCGGACAGCACGAGGTTGCCCTGCTGCAGTTGCCGGGCATTGATCGCCACGTCGGCGCGATCGCCCTTGGCGAAACCCCGCAGGTTGGCCTGCACGTTGAGGTCGCCGGCGGCCTGGTTGACGGCGATGGCACCCGTCGCCCCGGCCAGTGCGTGGCCGTCGATGCGGGCCACGTCGAGATAGGCGAGCATGCCGCCGTAGTCATCGGCCCGGGTCGCCCAGGGCGCGGCAGCGAGCAGCAGAAGCAAGCCTTGCAGGGCCTTCATTTTCCACCTGCCGGGGCCGTGCCCTGCAGGGGGAACTGGGCCAGTGCGCCGCGCACGGTATCGGCGATACCGCGGGTGCTGCTGCCGACCGCACCGAGCGGACCGCTCATGGCGCCCCCGAGGTTGCTGCCGACCATGCCATCACCACCGCGGCCAAGCGTGCCGCCCAGGGCCTGCTGGGTGACCCGTTCAACGGTAGTGCCGCCCGATGTCGCGACGGACGCTGCCTGGCCGGCACCCATGCCGGCATAGTCCTCATCGCTCAACTCGTCCATGCCGTTCGTCGTGCCACCGGCGCCCAATGCGGTGGCGATCTCGCGCTGTGGCTTCGGGTCGGCAATCAGCGCCATGCCCGGCGGTGCCATGCGATAGGCCGGCCGCGCCGACACGTCCCTCAGCAGGACGATTTCGCCCGGTTGTGCCTTCACGCCCTGGCGGGCGCCCGATGCGGACGCGTCGGCGCCAACCGACAGCAGGGCCATTGCCAGCGCTGCGGCCAGGCCGCGAATCAGGGTGGTGCCGTCCATGCCGATCTCCCGCGATGGGTGCGGCGGAACCACGCATCAACCGTGCCAACTTCGAAGTGCCCGTCCGCCAACGTGGGGACCATTCAGTACCTGACCGGGCTGCTGCCACGCTGTTACAGGCACGTCGCGAAATTGTCGGGATTTCGAAGCCCCAGGCACCGCAGGACAAGGGCGGCGGGCGACTGTCGCATCGGTGTTACAGGTGGCGTCGCCGTCTGCAACGGTGCCGCTTCAGCCTCGAATTCCTTGACGCACTGCTCATTGCGTCGCCGTTTAGGGAAGCGCTAGGATCCGCCCAACAAAGGCCGCCCAGGCGGCCGTAGAGGTCCCGGCGGGGGGCGGCACGCCGGTGATTGCCTGACAGTCCGCCGACGGTGTCCGGATGCTGGGGGAAGCATGGCAGCGGTCCCGGAGGCTTCTACGTCACGTTGCGTGCTCTGGTTTGGCGAGCCGTTGGCGAACGAGCGCAGTGCGCTGGCGGCAGCGGGCTGGCATGTGCGCAGCATCCATCCCGATCCCGCCATGGCGATTGGCCTGCGCGGGCGCGATCGATTGCTCGCCGTGCTCGATCTGCGCCATCTCGATGCGGTCGCGCTGCAGCTGCTGGCGCCGTGGATCGAGCAGCACCAGCATCTACCCTGGCTGGCGGTACTGCCACCGGGTGCCGGACCCACATCGCCGGCTTGGCTGCCGTTGCTGCAGCGATGCTGCGCGCGCTTCACGCTGCCGTTCGGCCTGCAGGACCTGGTCTGCGCAATGCGCCAGCAGTTCGATGCGGATGATCCGCCTGTCGATGCAACCTGCAGTGGGTATGGACCGCATGCACTGATTGGCGAAAGCGCTGCGCTGCATGCGGTGCGCACGGTGCTGCACAAGTTCGCGCCGGTGGAACTGCCGGTGCTGGTCACCGGCGAAACCGGTACAGGCAAGGAACTGGCTGCACATGCGCTGCATGCGCTGTCGGGGCGCGCCGGCAGGCCTTTCATTGCGGTGAACTGTGGTGCGATTCCGGCCAGCCTGGTGCAGTCGGAGCTGTTCGGTCACGAACGTGGCTCGTTCACCGGTGCCGACAAGCGGCAGATCGGTGTGTTCGAATCCGCCCATGGCGGTACGGTGTTTCTTGATGAGGTAGGCGATCTGCCGGCAGAAGCGCAGACCAGCCTGCTGCGCGTGCTGCAGGAGGGGACCTTCGAGCGCGTGGGCAGCAGCCAGCCGCTGCGCGCGGACGTGCGGGTACTTGCCGCGACCCACGTCGAACTGGAACACGCGGTGGCGCAGGGGCGGTTCCGCAGCGATCTCTACTACCGCCTGAACGTGCTGCGCCTGCTGATGCCACCGCTGCGCGAGCGCGGTGCCGACGTGCAGCTGCTGGCCGAGCACTTCCTGCGCTGCTTCCGGTTGCGCCACAGCGTGCGTGCACGCGGCTTCGCACCGGCCGCACTGCAGGCGATGCGGCGCTTCGACTGGCCCGGCAACGTACGCGAACTGCTGAACCGTGTGCAGCGTGCAGCGATCATGGCCGAAGGCGAGCTGATCAGTGAGCGTGACCTGGAGCTGGGCGCATCGGTAGCGGCCCTGCCCGCGGCGATGCTGCACGATGCACGCGGCCAGGCCGAGCGCGATGTGCTGCTGCAGACCCTGCGCCAGACCGGCTACAACGTCTCCGAGTGCGCGCGGCAGATGCAGATATCGCGGGTCACGGTGTATCGCCTGTGCCGCAAGCACCGGCTGGAGCTGCCTGCGCAGCGCTGATCAGCCGGCCGCGAGGTGCTTGAACAGGCGCAACGGCTTGCCCGCGACGCGCTCGATCACGCCCTTGGCTTCCAGGTCCAGCTGCACGGCCTTCAACCACCAGCCGGCGGTGGCACCTGCCGGGAACAGCGCGGCGGGCAGGTGTGGCAGCAGTGCCTGTTTCGCCTGCGCGACGGTCAGGCCGGGCGGTTGCGCGGGCAGCGCCCGCAGCAAGGCATGGCGCATGGCGAGGTACTTGGCGCGATCCACGCGCTGGATGTGCCCGGGCGTGGTGATGCTTTCGATCTCGATCCGTCCGGGCTCAGGCATGGGTATCTCCCGCGACCTCGATGCGTGGGCTGCGGAAGCCCATGGCGATCCACGCCTTCATCAGGCGGGCGTAGAACCGCAGCGAGTGGGTCTTCAGGTTCGGCACATCGTCCGGAAGGACAGACGGGTCAGGAAGATCACTGACCATCGTCCGCATCTCCACGGCAGGTCTTGTCGATGCCGGCCACAACAGGCCATACAGGCTCAGCCAATGGCCGCCGCTGAACTCCAGGAAGAGCGGCGTATTGCAGCAGCCGGCCAGCACGCGGCGGCTGCCGCCCCTGCTGGACAATCGCAAGGCACGCAGCATGGCATGCCCGGCATCGATGCTGACGCGATCCTTGCGGTGCATTACGAAGAGCGTCTGGCCGTGCGGGCCCAGCACGTCCGGTGCTCGGGGCATCGACTGCAGCATGGCGCCGGCCTTGCGGCAGCTGTCGCAGCAGCATTCGACGGTGGCAATCGGTTGGCCCGTGGCGGTCAGGCGTACCTGGCCGCAGGCGCAGGCAAGGGACTGGTGTGAGGCCATCTGCGTTTTCTCCTGGGGTAGTCATCCTCTCGACGAACCGGGGCGCGGAAAATCGACAACATCTGCCTTCAAGGGCGCATCATCCGAAACCGGATGCGGTACAGGTCCAACCCTGCACCGTCCGCGCGCCGCGCCGAATAGGTCAAGGTGTCGGGTTGCGAGCCATCCAGCATCGCGCCGTAGCTGTCGCCGGAGGCCTCGTTCAAGGGGGAGGGCAATGCAAGGCCCGCGTCATAACGGCCTCCACGCTCGTAGGCGATGAACTGGCGTACCGGTGCACTGCCGAAGTCCAGGGCGCGGGCAAACACCAGCGTCCGGCCGTCGCCCAGGAAGGTGGCGTCGAACTCCTGCGCTGCGGTATTGAGGTCTCCCGGCAGCGGCCGTGCCGGCTGCGCCATGTCACGGACCATCGCTGCGACGTAGAGGTCATGGCCACCCGCACCGCCTGCGCGATCGCTGGAGAACAGCAGCGTGGCTGCGTCCGGCGAGAGCATCGGCGCGAATTCATCGGCCGCGCTGTTCACTGCCGGGCCAAGATTGACCGGCTTCCCGAATCGACCGTCGCTCCCAATGCTGACCCGGTACAGATCGTCGCCGCCCAGGCCGCCTGCGCGATCCGAACAGAAATACACCACGCGGCCATCGGCGGAAAAAGCGGGATCGAAGTCGCGCCCCGGCGAGTTGAACGGCACCGGCATCGCCGGCCGCCAGCGCTGCCCATCGTTGCGGGAGACCCAGATGTCATACCCACCCGGCCCGCCGGGCCGGTTGCGGCTGAACCACAGTGCGGTTTTTCCGTCCGGGCTCAAGGTCAGTCGAATCTCGTCGTATTGCGTGGATGCAACGCCCGGGGCAAAGCGCTCGGCGGGGCCGACGATCCGCAGCACCCTGGATGGCGACGCGGGAGGCGACGCAGCAACCAGCAGCATCACGGCCAGCAGCGCCTTCATGCCTGTCGCTCGAAGTCGCTGACCCAGTTGGTTTCCCAACTGCGTCCACCATCGGTCGAGGCCGCCTGTTCCCAGCGCGCCGAACGCGGGGTGATGTGTGACCAGATCACCCGTGTCTGGATTGTTCGACCGTCGTGCTGGTCTTCGCCAAAGAAGCGGCCGACACCGGCCTGGAAACCTCCGCGCAGTGGCGGGCCGATCCGGGTTGGCTCCCGGCCATCCAGCCACCAGCTCAGCCAGTGCCGCTCCGCCGCATTCCAGGCGCGGATGCCCATGCCTCGCAGCGGCGCTCCAGGCATGTCCATCAAGTTGTCACCCACGTTGCCGAATCCTCCCAGGACCGGCCAGTTGCGCAGGGTGCCGTTGAACGCGTCCCATGCATCGCTGCCTGCCAGCCGAGCGCGCAGGCGACGATGGCGCACGTTCCAATGGCCCACCAGGAAATCAAAATCGCCCGGTGCATCCGGCAGCTTCGGAAGAGGAGAGGGGACCGCAGCAGTGCGGCGGAACCAGTTGCGCCAGTTCACTTCCCAGTGCGCACCGGCATCGTCGGAGAACGCCTGTTCCCACCACGGCTCCTCGCCGTGGATGTCATGCCAACGGAACCAGACCTCGATGGGGCGCCCGTCGATCCGGTCGGTGCCGCGGAAGCTGCCGGCATCGCCCTTGAAAGCGCCGCGCACAGGGGCTTCGATATGGGCAGGATTGCGGCCATCGATCCACCAGATCGACCACGTGGAATACACCGGATCGAATGCACGCACGCCCAGGCCCCTGTAGGGGCCCGAAGGCAGCGCCATGACGTTGTCATCGATGGTGCCGAGTCCGCCCAGGGTGAGCCAGACCGCGCTGGAACCGGTGAAGGACTCCCAACGGGTATCGCCGACCAGGCGCTCCTTCAGGCGTCGGTGCCGGACCTGCCAGTTGCCCTGCAACCATTTCCAGTCTTCGCTGTGGCTGGGCAGGGCCCACCCGGAGGGCAGCGCCGTAGATGCCGCTGCGGCGGCCAGGGTGGCCAGGAACTGCCGTCGATCCATGTGCGTGATCCCCTGTCGAAGGTGCCTCCATCGTTGCGCGTACCAGGGGGATTGACCACGCAGATATCGGGGCTCAGGCTAAGCCACACTTATGGTCACCCAACGCCAGCTGCCATCGCTTGCCGCAATCCGTGCCTTCGAGGCGGCGGCAAGGCTGGGCAGTTTCGCGCGCGCCGCCGAGGAGCTCGACACCAGTGCGGCATCGGTGAGCTACCACGTGCGGCGGCTGGAGGCCCAGACCGGTACCTGCCTGTTCCTGCGCCATGCACAGCACGTAGAACTGACAGCGACGGGTGCCAGCGTCGCCCAGGAGGCCACCCGGGCATTCGATGCACTGCGCGCCAGCTTCATGCGCGCCGCAGACAGGGATGCGGCGCGACTGCGCCTGTCCGTGCTGCCCACGCTGGGCACCAGTTGGCTGACGCCGCGACTGGGCACCTTCCGTGCCCGCCACCGGCAGCTCGTGCTGGAACTGGACCTGTCGGCAGCGCCGCAGGATCTGGCCGCCGGTCACTTCGATGCCGCCATCCGCAATGGCCAGGGCGGATGGCCGGGTCTTCAGGCAACTCCCTTGTTTCCCAGCGTGTTCACACCGTTGTGTGCGCCGGCGCTGCTGCACGAGGCGCGTGGGCTGGGCAGCAGCGCGCTGGAGATTCCCCTGCTCGGGCGGCCGGACTGGTGGGCCCTGTGGTTTGCCGCGCACGGGCACATTCCACCGCCGGCACCGGAGAGTTTCGTCGCGCCCTTTGCCGTCGAGCATCTGGATGTCGGCGCCGCGATCGCCGGGCAAGGCATCGCCATTGGTTCGCCGATCCTGTTCCAGGCCGAGCTGGACAGCGGGCGGCTGGTGCAGGCGCATCCGGGTGTCGCCAGCGACGGTCGCAGCTTCTGGTTCGTGGCACCCACGGCGCGAGGTGGCAGTGCCAAGGTCATTGCATTCCGTGACTGGCTGGTCGAGCAGGCCGCCGAGGCGCGGCATGCAGCCCGCCATTACCTGGCCCGGGCGGTAATGCCATGAGCCAGAGCCCCGAACTGCTCCGGCGCCTGCTGCGTGCCAAGGACCGGATGGGCCGCGCCAGCCATGAGGAATGGCCGGTCGCGCGCCTGGCCGAGGTCAGTGCGGTGTCGCCGGCGCACTTCGCCCGCTCGTTCAAGCAGGCCTTCGGGCTGCCACCGCACCGCTATCTCCTCAGCCGGCGCATCGAACGGGCCGTGGCGATGTTGCGTGACACCGAGTTGCCGGTCACCGAAATCGCCGCGCAGACCGGGTGGAGCAGCCTGGGTACCTTCGGCCGCATCTTCCGTGCCATCACCGGTGACAGCCCGGGCAATGTGCGTGAGCGTGAGCGTGCAACCCGGGCGGCGTCGGCCAGCGTGCCGGAATGCCATGCACGCGCCGCGCAGCGCCCGGACCTGAAGATCGCAGTTTTGGAGAAGCGCCGCCGCGAGGCGGTTGCTAACGTGGACCCCACCTGAGGGAGGTCCCATGACGAACACTGTGAACACGGTCGGCCTGTATGTGCGCGACCAGGATGAGGCGCTGGCGTTCTACGTCGGCAAGCTCGGCTTCGAAGTGCATACCGACGTACGCAATGGCAGCTACCGATGGCTGACGGTCCGCAGCCCGGGCCAGGACGGTTTCCAGCTGGGCCTGTTCGTGCCAGGCCCGCCCACCCACGACGCCGCTACCGCACTTGCGCTGCAGCAGCTGGTGGCCAAGGGCGCAATGCCGCCGCTGGTGCTGGCCGTGGATGACTGCCAGGCGCGCTACACGCAATGGCTGGCACAGGGCGTGGAATTCACCCAGGAGCCGATCGAGCGCTATGGCGCCGTCGACGCCGGATTCCGTGACCCGTCAGGCAATGGCTGGAAGATGATCGAAGCCCGTTCCGAGGCGAGGCGCCGGCAATGAGCCGCGGTGGCTGGGCACGGCCCGACATCGTTGGACCTCGATCGTGTTCACCCTGGCCGTGATCGCCAACTTCGCCGTTCGCGGGCTGGGGCAGGGCGAACCTGCAGCGTGGATCACCTATGCGCCGCTGCCGCCGCTGTTCCTGCAACTGTTCACCGGGTTGTACCTGTTTGCGCTGCACTACAGCAGCAGGTGCCGCAGCGCCGGGCAGGGCGCTGCGGGTTGACGCCAGGTCAGGCGGCAGCGTCGGCGGCGTAGGCCGCCAGCAGTGCGGGAAGATCTTCCATGCGCTGGAAGATCACCTGGGCACCGGCCGCGCGCAGAGCTTCGGGTGTGCTGTGGTGCGGGCCGCCCTCGCTGAAGCCGAACACGGTGGCACCTGCCGCCACGCCGGCGGTCGCGCCGGTCACGGTGTCTTCAATGACCGCGCAGCGCTTCGGATCCACACCCAGCGCGGCAGCGGCCGCCAGATAGACGTCCGGGTGCGGTTTGGTGCGCGGCATGTCCTGGCCACTGAACACATGGGCACCGAAGGCATCAAGGATGCCGACCTTGCCCAGCTGCAGCTTCACCTTGAACAGGTCGGCACCGGAAGCGCAGGCAATGCGGCCACCGGTCGCTGCGGCGATCGCACGCACGGCCTCGGGCGCCCCCCGGATCGGGTCCAGATCCCGTTCCAGCGCCCGGTTGCGCTGCTGGCGGAACTCCTCCAGCCATTCCTCGGTGAACGGTTTGCCGGTGCGCTCTGCGATCAGCCCTGCCAGATGGGCCACGGACTGCCCGAGGAAGACTTCACCCGCCTGCGCCGGGGTCAGCGGCCAGCCGCGTGCGGTCAGCATTTCCGAGAGAACGCGGGCGACCAGCGGCTCGGAATCGACGAGTACGCCGTCGCAGTCGAACAGCACGGCATCGAAGGGGAAACAGGACATCTACAGCTCCAGGGGGCAATGCGGTGGTGCAATTGCCCGCCATTTTCCCACAGCCATCCTTGCGTGGCACCCGGACCGGGTGCCACCCATTCCCGGCAGACCGGTCAGCCCAGATCACACCCCGCTGGCTGCGGCCAGGTGCTGGCCGGCAGCATGTTCTTCAGCGAGTCCGGTGCGTTGATCGCAACGTAGCTCGCACCCAACAGCTCCTCCAGATCGGCGATGGTCACCAGGTAGCTGTCGAGGCTGCCCAGATTGGCTTCGTTGGGAATGATCCAGCTGATCGCCTTGGCCGTGCCAGTGTTCGGATCACGGGTGATGATCGTCTTCCAGAAGAACTCCGGCGTCGGGATGCCGTGGCTGGAAAGGAAATAGTCGTTGGAGGCGTCGCCGTAGACCACGCCACCATAGACATCCACCGGTGCGATGTCACGGTAGCACTCGGCCACGTTCTCGGCCTTCACCCAGATGCCCTGGTTGAAGCTGGAGACCTGCGGAACGATGTTGGTCATGTAGTTGGCGCGGCGGATGTAGGTCGCGTTGTAGTCCATGTGGTTGGACGTCACCAGATGCCCCCGGTCATAGCCGGACTTGATGCTGGCGTAGGAGTCGGTGCTGGTCTGGCCGAGGCAGCCTGCCGGCAGGTCGGGGTCCTTGTAGAAGCTGGACGGCCGGGCAGCCGAGCCGGTGTCGGCGGTCAGGGTGTATTCGTAGCGGGTGGCGCTGTGGATGCTGCAATCGTAGGTGAGCACGAAGCCGCCCTTGTTGAGGGTGACGACCTGGGCTTGGGCAGCGCTGGCGAAGGCACTGAGGACGAACGCGAAGAAGAAGCTTGCAAGGCGCATTGCGGTTCTCCAGCAGAAGTTCAGGGCGCAGCCGTCCGCCACGACCGTGCCGGAGCGAGGTCATGTGGAGACGTTGCGGAGTCGGGTGCTACGGATTGCGGTGGGACGTGACCGCACGGGTGGGGCCATGCAGGCCTTGCGGTGTCGTAAGCGTCACAAGCTGTCGCGTTTCGGTCAACGACGAAAAGACGAAGCTGTGACCGCCCGCAAGCACTGGAGAGGTGTCAGATCACACGGCGCGTGGGTGACATGCGCGCGTGCTAGGGCGGGGCGGTCCCCTTCGCCACCAGGCTCAGGGCTGTGCCCGCAACACGTAGTCGCCGCGGCGCGCTCCAGGTACCAGCGACCATCCGGGCGCCAGGCTCAGCGTCCATCCATGATCCTGCAGGGGCAGTTCGCCCGATGCAGGCGCCTGCACGAACACGGCCTTCCAGTCGTTCTGCATCAACGCTCCGTCGGTGACCGTCAATGTTCCCCATACGTCGCTCAGCCGCATCGTGGGATACACCGTGCCGCTGCCAGGCAACGGCTGCATGTTGCCTGGGTCGAACTGGATGCGCATGCTGCGAAGATCCAGCCGCAGTACCGGGCCGGTTACAAAGCGGGCCTGGTTGCGTTCAAGCTGCGCAAGGCGCTGCTGTTCCCGCTGCACTTCCGTTTCGCGCAGCGCAGGCCCGTCATAACGCGCTGCTGTGGTGAGCAGTGCAGCTTCGTCGGTGAGTGGAGTGGTGTGCGTGCGCTCTGCCAGAAGTGAACCGAGATCCCGGGCGGGGTGGACAAGATTGCGATGCCATCCGGGCGCAACCTGGTCCAGCAGCAGGCCATAGGCCGGGCCGGTCGCGTAGGCGAACGAACGGACGAAGCTGCGATCACCCACATGGGCGCGAAGGTCATGAAGTGCAGCTTCGATGCGCGCAGCGCGAGTTGGATTGCCGACGAGAACGCCGGTGTACTCGGCCAGGCCTTCATTCAACTCCAGCGCGGCCTCGTCCCGGGAGGCGGCTGGGAAGTGACGGTAACGCTCAGCACGGAACGCGAGCGCATCGTTCATCGCGTAGCGCTGTGCGCCGGGGTCGGTTGCGGACAGTGCGGCGGCAAGCGCACGCCATTCCAGCTGCAGCCAATAGCGACCTTCGAGCGTGTCGAGGTGCTCATTGCCGCCTTCTGCCGGCGTTTCGATCGACAATGCGGGTTGCAGGCGATGGAACATCTCGTGGGCCAGCAGCGTGCGTCGCCGGCTTTCGTCCTGTGGCAGCGGCCAGAGCAGCTGCGTCCAGCGGGTGCCGGACCATTCGACGGCGGTGTTGGCGATGATCGCGTCCGGCGGAAGCTGGCCGACGAAGACCTTTCCACGTACCTGCAGGCGGCCCTGTGCATCTGCATGGGATGCCGTGACCCGTCGACTGGTCCGGTCTACCAGCATCATCGGCCCACACAGCGACGCTCCCCAGAGTCGACCGTTGTCGGCCTGGCACAGCGCTTCCGCCTCTTCAAAAACTGCGCCGGCGGCGACGTCGGACAGCGCGGGTCCTTCCGCAGACACGGGGCCGACTGCACCCAGCATCAGGGCGGCAAGTGAGAGTGGCCGGGGCCTCATGGTATCCGTCCATCCTTGGGAAGTACCCCGTCATAGCATCGATCCAAGCCTTCGACAATGCAGCAAACGCCATGCTGCGTCGCAAGGTGCCACCCACCATTCGCACTGGTACGGTCCGATCCGTTGCACCACCACCGACGGGGAGAGACCACGATGCGCAAGGTAGTGCTGCTGTTGATCCTGCTGACCGGGCTGGCGCCCACCGCCTGGGCGGCCACGGTCAAGACCACCCATCGCACCATTCCCAGCTGGGATGGAACGCCTCTCGGGGCCTTCGTCATCGAACCGCAGGACGCCGGCAGCGGGCGGTATCCGCTGCTGGTGATGCCCAGCAGCTGGGCCGTGCCCAGCGTGGAGTACGTGGGCGTGGCGCAGTCACTGGCCCGGCGCGGCTATGTGGTCATCAGCTACAGCTCGCGTGGCTTCTGGGAATCCGGCGGCAGCATCGACATCGCCGGGCCGGCCACGGTCGAGGACGTCAGTGCACTGATTGACTGGGCGCTGGACAATACCCGCGCCGACCGGTCACGAATCGGCGTATCGGGCATCTCCTATGGGGCCGGCACCAGTCTGCTGGCGGCGGCACGCGATCCGCGCATCAAGGCAGTGGCCGCACTGAGCGGCTGGGCCGACCTGCAGGCCTCGCTGTACAGCAACGACACGCCCAGCGCGCAGGGCATCGCGCTGCTGGTTGCCGCGGGCCTGGCCACCGGTCGCCCGGGACCGGAGCTGTCCACCATCAATCGCAATGTGCTGGTCGGCAACTACCAGGGCGCGGTGGACTCGCTGTTGCCGGTGGCGGCGCAGCGCAGCCCCGGGTCCAGCATCGATGAGATCAACGCCAACCAGCCAGCGGTATTCCTGGCCAACGCCTTCAACGATAGCCTGTTCCCGCCGGGCCAGCTGGTGGACTTCTTCAACCGTTTGAAGGGTCCCAAGCAGCTGCAGCTGCGCCATGGCGACCACGCCCTCAACGAGGCCCTTGGCGCTTTCGGTATTCCCAATGAGGTGTATGCCGCAGCGGGCGACTGGTTCGACCACTACCTGAAGGGGGTGACCAATGGCATCGACCGCCAGGCGACGGTGCAGCTGAAGTCGCAGAAGGGCAGCTGGAGCCATTATCCAGACTGGCAGGCTACCCGGACGGGTGTGGTCAGCTACGGGCTGACCGCGCCGAGCGGGCTGTTACAGCCCACCGGTGGACTGGTGGCGAACGGTGGCGGCACCGGCTGGAGCTACCGCATCGGCAGCGGCCTGCTGACGGCTGCCAACTCCGGCGTGGTGATGGCGTCCGGCGCGCTGCAGATGATCAACCTGCCACCGGGCGCGTATGTGCCGTTCGTCGGACGCAACGCCGCGGGAGTCTGGCAAGGGCCGATCTACTGGAGTGCGCGCCGTCTGGATGGCGCGCCGGAAGTGCGGATGACGGTCACGCCAAGCCGCGCCGACACCACGTTGTATGCCTATCTCTATGCCGAGGACGTGCTGGGCAATGGCCAGCTGATCAGTCACAAGCCCTATACGCTGCGGGGTGCCACGCCGGGGCAGGCGAAGACCATTGACCTGCGGCTGGAGGCCAGCAGCTGGGAGGTGCCGGCCGGCAGTCGCCTGACCCTGGTGGTGGACACGGTGGACCTGCGTTATGCGGGCATCAGCCAGTTGGGTGGCACGGTAACCTTCAGTTCACCGGCGAACGCGCCGTCGGTACTGAAGCTGCCTTTGCACTGATGGGTCATCGCAGGTCCGGTGGATTCATCGAAGCGTCGCGGACACAGGGATCACCGGCGTCCGGTGTCAGGCGCGCCTCGATGTCCGGTGGAAACCGCGGAATCCTGCTGGTCTGCATCACCGCCCAGCGCATGATCGTGTGCAGGTAGTTGAGTGGCAGCATCGTGAGCCACATGAAACCCGGGAGGCGCGCGTCTTCGGCGAAGATGCGCTCCTTGCCGGACGCGAAGCTCTCGCGCTTGCCGTCCAGCGGCATGCAGCAGTGCACCGCGTCCACGACGGCTGCCGGTCCTTCTTCCATGTGGCGCCGCAGGAACTCCCAGTGGGCATGCGCGTTCTCGATGCGGGAGGTCGCGATGCAGAACGCGAACGTCTCCCGTACTGTCACGCCATCCGCGTCCAGGATCAGTCCGCGGACATCCCAGTTGTACCATCCGAAGGTTCCGGTTCCGCGGCCAAGCGTGAAATAGACCCGGTCCCAGGGCACGCTGAGGGTGGTGCCATCCAGCCGGAACACGTGTATCTGCCGGTGCTTGCGATCGAGCGCGATCGGATAGTAGGTCCAGCGGAACAGCTCGAGGCAAGCCACCCAGATGCTCGCTGCAGTGAAGGCGGCCAGCATCGCCATGCCGATGAATATCGCCTCCCACAGGCCATTTTCGTTGGGTAGCCTGTTCACGACCAGCAACCAGAGCAGCATCAGCATGCCGCCCAGCCCGAAGGCAATGCCGATCGCGCCCAGCAGGGCTGCAAAGCCACGCGCGGCGAACCAGCGATCCACCGAAACCAGGCCGTTCGAATTCATCTTCACCACGCACAGCTGCGCCAACGGCACGACATCCAGCCGCTTCTTCTGCAGCAGGCGGTGCTCGCGATCAAACGCATCCAGTGGGCGGTTGTTGGGAAACTTGCGCGTGTATCCGGTGTAATCCATGGGCGATCCCTGCGCGATTCCAGCGCCCGTTGGATTCTAGCGGGATTCTCCCGGGGGGAGATCAGCGACGAACGTCGAACGGGTGGCTCTCCATCAGTGCCCGGACTTCAGCTTCGCGGGCAGGGCTGAAGTCGCCGGGAATGGCGTGCTTCAACGCGCCCGCGGCCAGTCCGAAGTGCACGGTGCTTTCTGCGTCCAGCCCGGACAGCAATCCGTGCAGGATGCCGGCGGCAAAGGCATCGCCACCGCCGATGCGATCAACGATGCCGGGCAGCGGCCTCGGAGGAGCCTGCGCGCGGGTTCCATCGCGCCCCAGCAGCAGCGCGCCGAGCACGTGATGGTCGGCGCTGATCACCTCGCGCTGGGTGCAGGCCAGCCACCGCAGGTGCGGGAACGCGGCAAAGGCAGCGGCCGCAGCGGCCTCGGTTCGGGCGACCGCATCGTCCTGCGGGAAGTGCAGCCCCAGCACCAGTTCGATGTCCCGATGATCGGCAAAGACAATGTCGGCCTCTGCGAAGACCTCGCGCAGGATCGCCGCTGCGTCGCCATCCCAGCGTCGCCACAGTGAGGGACGATAATTGCCGTCGAAGGACACCTGCACACCGGCCGCGCGAGCCGCACGCACGGCACCCAGCACCGACTCCGCCACGTTGGCGCCCAGCGCCGGGCTGACGCCCGAGACATGCAGCAGGTGCGCGCCGGACAGCACGGCGGGCCACGCATGATCCTCGGCGCTGCTGCTTGCGAATGCAGAACCGGCCCGGTCATACACCACTTCACTGGCGCGCTGCACCGCACCGGTCGCCAGGAAGTACAGGCCCATGCGGTCACCCTCCACTTCACGCACGGCGGCCACGCCCACGCCATGCCGCCGCAGCTCGGCCGCGGCATGCCGGCCCAGCGCGTTACCGGGTACCGTGCTGACCATCTGCACATCGTGGCCCAGGCTGGCCAGCGAGACCGCCACATTGGCCTCGGCACCTCCCACATGAACCTGCAGCTGCGGCGTCTGCAGGAGCAGTTCACGACCGGGCGCGCCCAGGCGCAGCAGCAACTCACCGAAACAAACGACGTGGCTCATCGGTTCTCTCTCACTCGGGGGTAGTGCAGCCCAGCATGCGCAGATCGATGGCATCGGCCATGCGCCGGTAGCCTTCGTCGTTGGGATGCAGATGGTCGCGGGTGATCTCGTTGGGCAGCGATTCGGCTGCCTTCGGGTCACGCAGCGCGGCGTCGAAATCGATGATGCCATCGAACCCGGTCTTCCCTCCGCGTGCCCACTGGTTGATCGTGATGCGGGTGGCTGCCGACACGGGCTCGTAGCGCTCGGAACCGCCGAACGGAGTCAGCGTGCCCAGCCAGGCGCGGATGCCGTGCGCATGCAGCCGCGCTGCGACCTGCTGGTAGCCCAGCAGCATGTCCGCCGCACTGCGTCCAGGCAGCGGCTGCGCGCCACCGCCGTGGCGTATGTCATTGATGCCTTCGAACAGGATCACCTGATCGGCGTCTGCCACCGCGATCACATCGCGATCCAATCGTGACAGCGCACTGTGGCTGCGGCCATGGTCAAGCAGCTTGTTGCCGCTGATGCCCTGGTTGAGTACCACGAACCGGTTCGGGCAGGCCTGCTGCAGGCGCTGCGCCAATCGCTCCGGCCACTGGTTGAAGGTGCCGCGGCGTGCGGTGGCGCCTTCCGTGATGGAATCGCCCAGCGCCACGATTACCTGGGGACGATCATCACGCTGCACCATCACTGCCGAGAACACGTTCTGCTGGTAGCTCAGCCGCACGCTGTCGGCGACGGCTGTCTGCCTGCCATCTGCGACCCGCAGCTCGGTGCGGCGCACGGCGGGGCGGGTGGGCTGCGGGAAATAGGCACTCACGCTGATTTCCTGCAGCGCCGCCACCGGCATCCGTACCGGGTCGCTCAGCAGCGCGGCTCCGACCGGCACCTCGATGACCGCGCGGCCATCCACCGTTACCGGCAGCGGTGCGGCCTTGCCGTCCTTCACTTCCACGCGCAGGTCCTCGACCCGCAGCGGCGCCGTGCCGAGCTCGTTGCTGATGCGCAGCCGCAGCGCATCGCCACGGCTGCCGATACGCATGTCCTGGCGCACGGTCTGTGCGGCGAACTGTACGGGTGCCTCGGCGGTGCCATCCTTGCGGTCCGGCGCCGGCGAGGCGGTCCAGGCAGTGACCCAGACCGGTGCAGCCTGGGTGGCGGGGGCGGCCACGGCAGCGCCGACGGCCATCGAAAGCAGGGTGATCCAGCGCTGCATGGCAGGTATCCGGTCAGGTGTCAGGAGAAGTAGGTGCCGCCGTTGACGTCCAGATTCGTGCCGGTGATGAACGCCGCCGCATCCGAGGCCAGGAACACCGCAGCGTCGGCGGCTTCGTCCGGCGCCCCCTGGCGGCGCAACGGGGTGGCGCCGGCAACGGCCGTGCGTACTTCCGGCTTGGTGAATTCATCGTGGAAGCGGGTGGCGATCATGCCGCAGCACAGTGCGTTCACACGGATACCCTTCGGCCCCAGCTCCTTGGCCATGGCGCGGGTGAAGGTCATCACCGCCGCCTTGGCGGTGGCGTAGATCGATGCGCCCGGGCCGCCACCATCACGACCTGCCTGCGAGGCGAAGTTGACGATGGCCGCGCCTTCGCGCATGTGCGGCACCACCGCGTGCGTGGTCAGGTAGGTCGAGGTGAGGTTCAGGTCCATCACGGTGTGGAAGAACGCCGGGTCGATGTCGGCCAGCGGCCGGCGCTGCACCATGCCACCGGCCACGTTCACCAGCAGGTCGATGCGCTCGCCGAACGCGGCCTGTGCCGCAGCGACCAGGCCGGCGACGGCCGTGGCGTCGGTGACGTCGGCACGGTGCACGATGGCCTGGCCACCGGCCGCACGGATCTGTGCCAGCGTTTCCTGGGCACTGCCTTCATCATTGGCGTAGTTGATGCAGACGCGTGCGCCGGCGGCAGCCAGCTTGATCGAAACGGCGCGACCGATATCGCGGCCACCGCCGGTGACAATGGCCACCTTGTCCTGGAACGACATGCGGAAAACTCCTTGGTTTGCGGGGGAATTGAAGAGAGATGCAGGCTCAACTGCCGCGGCGGTCGAGCTTGTGGATAGGTCCGGTCCACCACCACAGCGCGGCCAGCGACAGCGGCACCAGGGTGGCAACGAGGATGAAGATCGGGGCATAGGAGTGGCGGGTCAGCACCGGCACCAGCCAGGTGGTGATCAAGGTGCCGGCCACGGCGGCCAGGCCACCCAGGCCTGCCAGCGTGCCCACCGAGCGGCCGTCGAACAGGTCGCCCGGCAGGGTCTGGATGTTGCCGATGGCCACCTGGAAGCCGAACAGCACCGCGGCGATGGCCAGCACGGCAAGCAGTGGCTGGTTGGCCAGCACGGCACCCAGCAGGGCAGGAGCCATGACCACGCAGCCCAGCGTGATGGCCAGCTTGCGGGCGCGGTCCACGCTGTGCCCGGCGCGGATCATCCGCCCGGAGAGCCAGCCGCCGCTGAGGCTGCCCAGCATCGCGCCAACGAACGGCACCCAGGCGAACAGGCCGATCTGCTTGATGTCGAAGCCGAAGGTTTCAGCGAGATAGATCGGTAGCCAGGACACGAACAGCCACCAGATCGGGTCGAGCAGGAAGCGGCAGGCCAGCATGCCCCAGCTCTGCCGGTGGGCCAGCAGCTCACGAACGCTGGCCTTCGGCGCCGCCACCGCCTGTTGCCCGGCCTGGTCTTCCTGGATCAGCCGGCGCTCGGCATCGCTCACCCACGGGTGCTTGTCCGGCCCGGCGCGGTAGACAAACAGCCACGGCAGCAGCCACAGGAAACCGATTGCACCGACCAGCACGAAGGTGCCGCGCCAGCCAAGCCACAGGTACAGGCCAGCGATGGCCGGCGCGGAGACGATCGCGCCGATCGACGCGCCCGCGTTGAACACGCCCTGCGCCAACGCACGCTGGCGCGCCGGGAACCACTCGGCATTGGCCTTGACCGCGCCCGGCCACGCCCCGGCTTCGCTGATGCCGAGCATCGCCCGCACCAGGCTGAAGGAGAGCATCGAATGGGTGATCGCGTGCAGGGCGATGGAGATCGACCACACGCTGATCGACAGGGCGAAACCCAGGCGCGTGCCGATCATGTCGAACAGGCGCCCGAACAGGAACTGGCCAGCGGCGTAGAACAACATGAACACCGTCACCAGCAGGGCGTAGTCATCCTTGGTCGCGCCCACTTCCCTGGCGATTTCCGGCCACATTACCGCCAGTGCGTTGCGGTCGATGTAGTTGATCACCGTAGCCACGGCGATCAGGCCCACGATCAGCCAGCGCACGGCCGACCGTACCGGCACCTTGCGCAGGTTGGCCACCACCGCAGGGCCGTTCATTTGCCGTCAACCTTGCTGCGGTCCATGCGTGCATGGCTGCCGCTCCAGCGGTAGGCATGGCCGTCCACGCTCACGCTGTGCTCGCCCTTGGCGCTGCTGTCGTCGGCCACGCCGAGGGCGATGCGTGCACCGCTGGCCAGGCGCAGCTCGATCACCTCGGCATCGCTGCCGCGGGTGCGCACGATGTCCCTGATGCGGCTGTCGGCGCCGTGCACGTACTCGGCGGTGCCGTTGTACTCGCCATGCGGCTCCAGCACGCTGAAGAAGGTGACGTCCTTCTGGCTGTCCACGCGCTGCAGCAGGGCAGGCTCGCGGCGCAGGTTGAATTCCGGATCGTTCGCGCCGCTTTCCACCAGCAGCGCCTGTGCCGGCGCACTGCTGCCGAAGCGGTAGGTGTAGAAGCGCCCGTCCAGCAGCCATGCCAGCGACCGCGGCTCGCTGCCGGGTTTGCTGCGTGCATCCAGCCACAGGTGCTGGTAGCCGTTGTCCTTGCCCAGCACCGGGCGCTGGGCGGGGAAGTGTTCGGCTTCGAAGCCGGTGGTGACGATGTGGCCGTTGAAGTGTAGCGGCAGGTCGTAGCGCGCGGCCTTGCCGCCGTGCACCTGCAGCAGGTCCAGCGCGACCGGCAGGCCCAGGTCGGGATGGCGCAGCAGCGCCTGGGTGCGGGTGAACACCACGCCGGGGTAGGCGTCGCGCATCGTTGCCGAGGCAATCTGGGTGTCGGCATCGGCCTGGAAGAAGCGCACCTGCGGGGCATGTTCCTCGCCGCGCTTCCAGTCACCCTTGAAGTGGCTCTGCTCGTCCAC
The DNA here is from genome assembly GCF_029839005.1 of Stenotrophomonas sp. GD03958. Lineage (NCBI taxonomy): Bacteria > Pseudomonadati > Pseudomonadota > Gammaproteobacteria > Lysobacterales > Lysobacteraceae > Stenotrophomonas > Stenotrophomonas sp. GD03958. The sequence goes on from NZ_JAOBZT010000016.1 coordinate 54,529, forward strand.
CACCAGGGTGTTGTGGGCCACGGTCTGCTTGGCCCAGCTGCGGTTCTCGGCCAGGTAGATGCCACCGCGCTTGGCTTCCACGTTGAGGAAGCGGGCGGCGCCGTAATCGGTCACCACCGGGTTGCCGTTGTCGTAGAAAAGCCAGTTGAGCTTGTCGAAGTGGCCATGGCCCATGCCCTGCATCGTGTCCTTCTGCACCAGCGCCTGGCCGCGTTCGCCGTTCATGCGCATGATCGCCAGGCCGCCGCGATCGCCGTCGGGGCCATCGCGCAGCAGCATCGGCCGGTAATCGAAGGGCTTGGCCTTGTCCGCGGCCAGTGCCTGCGCCACCTGCAGGCCTTCGGGCGAAAGCAACAGGCGTTTCTGCTGCTGGGCCACCGACAGCAGGCGGTCATCACCGGTGCACGCATAGGCAATGCCGATGCCGGCCACCAGCTCTTCGGTGTCGATGCCCTTGTCCAGGATCGCATCGTTGATCGGGAAGAACAGGCCGCCATAGCTGGACTGCACCAGCACATCCACGGCCTTCAACAGCACGCCGTCGCGGCGCGCGAAGATCTTCCGCTGCGGTTCGTTGCGTTCGATGGCATTGGCGAACAGCAGGAACGGCGCCAGTGCATAGCGCTGGTAGTAGGGGCCTTCCTCGTAGTAGCCATCGGGCGAGAACAGCAGGTCGATCTGCCGCAGGAAGCCGAACCGGTCATCTTTCTGGCTGCCGCGCAGGGACTTTTCCACCAGTTCCTGGTCGCGCAGCACGTAGCCGGTCATGCCGGTGGCGGCCACCGCCCACGTGGCGTGGTTGTGGATCTGGTCGTAGTTCTTCGGTTCGCTGACGAGGAACTCGGCCATCGGCCGGAACACCTTCGATTCTATGGTGTCGCGGTCCTCGGCGGACAGCGTGTCACGGATCGCGTCGTAGCCCTGGATGGCGTTGACCAGCCATACCGAATCGTTGAGCACCTGCCAGAACACGCGCCCGGGGATCTGCCCACGGCCTTCCGGGTGCGGGCCCAGCGTCGGGTAGAGCTGGGCATACTGCAACAGCATGTCGCGCGCATAGTCCACGTAGGCCCTGTCGCCGGTCAGCCGGTACAGCGTGCCCGCCGCCAGCAGCGCCTGGTAGTTGCGCTTGTGCTGTTCATGGGTGCGCCCGCCGCCCTTGTCCTTGGGTACCGGCACGTCGATACCGGCCTTCATCATCTTCTTCAGCGTTGCCTCGGTGCGTGCCTGCTCTTTGGCAAACCACGGGTAGCGGCGGCCTTCGCTGGCCATCTGCTGCCATTGTGCGGCGGTGACCAGCACCGGCGCGGCTTCGGCCTGTCGCACGGCAGCAGTGGGGGCTGCGAACAGCGATGCGCTCGGCAGCAGGGCGAAGGGGGCGGCCAAAGCCAAGGAAACGAACAGCGGCTGCAACCTCATCGATCAACTCCATTGCGGGTGCGTGACAGGGCAACTTCGCCCACCTTGGGATACCAGGCGACGCCGGTCGCCTCGCGCGCGGTCATCGCCAGGGCAGGATCGGCGCCCACGGCGGGCAGGGCAGACGTGGCCACCCACAGTCCGCTGGCAGCCTGCTGCAGGCTGACGCCACGGCCCTCTATGCCCCCCGGGAACACGGCGCTGGCTGCCGGCGACTGCACGTTGCCGCTGAAGTCGATGCCGGCCAGCGAACTGGCGGCAGTGGGCGGATTCCGGTTGTCGCGGTTGACGATCAGGTTGCCGGTGAAGCGGCTGTTGCTGGCGGCCACCACGATGCCCTTCGCCTCATCATGGCCGACGCCGAAACTGATCTTCGCCACGTCCACGAAGGTGTTGCGGCTGATCGTCGCATTGATCACCGGCGCATAACCGGACAGCGGCGGATTGGCCTGCCCATCCATCACCGCCAGCGCCGACCGGTTGCTGGACCCGACCAGCCGCTCGAAGTAATTGTTGCTGACGGTCTGGTCGGCGTTGATGATGCGCACGCCGCCGGTGCCGGCCTTGTCATCGCCGAGGAAGACGTTGTCGATCACCCGGTTGCCGTTGCCATGGCGCAGGGTCAGCGCGCCGGCCGAACGGAAGAACACGTTGCCGCGGTAGGTGTTGCCGCCGGACTTGTTGCTGATGATCTCGGTCTCGCCGTCGCAGCCTTCGAACCAGTTGTTCTCCACCGTGGTGTTGGAATCGCTCAGTGAGCTGTCGCTGGTGCCGACGCGGAGGGTTTCGCCGCCATTGACGCCCAGCGCCGGGCGCGGCCCGAACCAGTTGTGGTCGATGCGGTGCTGGTTGTCCAGGCCCTGGGTGGCATCGCGCACCACCACGACTGTGGGTCCCGCATTGGTCTTGCCGCGCAGCTGGCTGTGGTCCAATCGATTGTGGCTGCCATACAGCGACACCCAGTAGTCCTGGTCGCTGGCATCGGGGTTGGTGTAGTCGTCGATCACCAGGCCAGTCACCCGGCTGTGGCTGGCCACCGCCTTGCTGGATTCGCGGAACGCCACCACCGCATCACCCGGCGCATAGCCGCTGCGGAACACCAGGTTGGACACCTGCAGGTAGCTCCCCGCCAGGCGCAGGTCCGAGCGCCCGCTGAAGATGACCTTGCCGGCGGTCTGCGCGCGCAGCACGATCGGGGCATCCGCCGTGCCCTGGCCCTTCAGCAGCAGCCGGGCGTCGGTCCAGGTGCCGTCAGCCAGCACGATCTCATCGCCGGGCTGCAGCGCCGAGGCGGCGGTAGCGAACTCCGCGACATCGTGGACGAGCCAGCTGGCTGCACTTGCTGCTGGAGTGGTCAGGCACATTGCCAGACCAGTGGTCAGGCAAAACAGCCATGAACCATTGGATCGGTGACGCGCCAGCGAGTGAATGCGCATGAAATCCTTCCGGGGACGGCCGGGCCGTCGTTTCAGGGTGGGCCTGCATACCACTTTCAGGTCTGTTGTAAGCCAGCTTTCGCGCAAAGTCATGCTGCAATCGCACATTAAATTGCGATCAACTGGTATGGATCAAAGGCATTTGAACAATCGCATACCAATTGGTTGACATTTTCATGTCGCCGTGCCGAAGCTGCGTCCCACGCCTGGCATGCAGGCGATCCTTTTGGGAGGAGGAAACCATGCGGCGACCCGCCGGAGCAGTGCACAGCATCTCGTTGTCCCCTACACCCCTGATCGTGGCGCTGCTTGCCGCATTGGCTGGCCTGCCCGCTGCCCACGCGCAATCCGGCAAGGACGCGGCAGGGCAGGATCCCACCACGCTGGACCAGGTGCAGGTCACCGGCATCCGCGAATCGATGCAGAGTTCGATCAACAAGAAGCGCGACGACACCGTCATTGCCGACGTGCTCTCGGCCGATGACATCGGCGACCTGCCGGCGCCATCGCTGGCCGATGCGATCGAGACCCTGACCGGCGCCGCTTCGACCCGCGACAAGACCGGCGCCTCGGAAATCTCCATCCGTGGCCTGGGGGCCTTCCTCAGCAGCACCAACTTCAATGGCCGCGAGATCACCAACGGCAGCGGCGACCGCTCGGTGAACTTCAACATGTTCCCCGCCGAGCTGATCAATACGGTGGCCATCTACAAGACCCAGCGCGCCGACATCATCGAAGGCGGCGTGGCTGGCACCATCGGCCTGGAAACAGTGCGCCCACTGGAGTACGGCAAGCGTGCGGCGCAGCTGGACCTGCGCGGCAGCTGGGCCGAGTATGACAAGAAGTACCGCGACGACGACGGCATCGGCTATCGCGGCACCGCCAGCTACATCGACCAGTTCGAGTTCGGCAACGGGCAGAAGCTGGGCATCTCGCTGGGCTTCCAGCGCCTCGATGGCACCGACCCGGAAGAGAGCATCACCAGCGGTTCCACCTGGTATGCCTGCGATGGCACGCAGAACGTGGGCAATGCCAACTGCAATGAAGTGTCCGCGCAGGCCATCGCCAACGGCGCGCCGTACTACCTGGTGCCAAGCAGCCGCATCTACCGGCTCAAGCAGGAGCGCAACGACCGGCAGAGTGAGTTCGCCGCACTGCAGTGGCGGCCCAATGACGTCGTTGAAGTAAACCTCGACTTCGAACACACCGAGCGCAACTGGTACGAGAACCGCAGCGACCTGAGCCTGTCCAACGCCCGCCGCGGCATCACCCAGCGCGAGGTGGGCGAGGACGGCATCGTGCGCCACCTGCATGGCAGCACCTCGATTGATTCCACCTCAAACCGCTACTGGCGTGGCGAGGAATACACCGGCGGTGGCCTGAACCTGATCCTGCGACCGACCCCGGCCTGGGAACTGTCCACCGATCTTTCGTACTCACACACCAATCGCCTCGACAGCGAGCGCATGACCCGCCTGCGCGCCAACCAGCGCGACGTCAACAATGCCGTCGTTCCGGGCATCAGCAGTGGTGCCACCGGCTACGTGGACTATGACTGGGACTGGCACGGCGAAGTGCCCAGTGTTGCGCTGGCGCCGAATTTCGACCCCAACAACTGGGACGCCTACACCGGCGCGGCGCGCGTCACCTCCAGCGCAACGGAGAACGACCACAGGATCAAGGCCGGCCGCTTCGATGCCAGCTTCATGCCCGAGTCCGGTTTCTTCACCCGCATCAAGGGCGGCGTGCGTGCCAGCCAGGCCGACTACCGCCTGCGTGACAACACCCTGGTAACCGACTACGACCAGCGCGTGGTGGCCGACAAGGCGAAGATCATCGCCGCCAACCGTGCCTGCCGCGCGCCGTTCCCGCAGGATGACTTCATGGATGCCGCCAGCGGCAACACGATCTCCTCGTGGGCGTACTTCGATCCGGACTGCCTGTACCAGTCGTTCCGCGGCAGCCTCGACAGCGGGCTGGATCCGGGTTTCCAGGACCCGAACAATGTTGATATCACCGAGAAGACACGCGCGCTCTATCTGATGGGTGAGTTCAGCAGCAGCCTGTTCGGCTTGCCGGTGACCGGCAACCTGGGCCTGCGCTGGGTCAAGACCGATGTGCGTTCCGAAGGCGTGCGTACCGGGTTGCGCATTGAGGACAACGGTGACGGGACGATCCGCCTGCAACCCACCGGGCAGTACAGCACGCAGGTCTTCAAGGCGGGCAACGACAAGCTGCTGCCCAGCCTCAACGCGGCCTTCGAACTGCGCCCGGACGTACTGCTGCGGGTCGGTGCATACCGCGCTATGTCACGGCCGGACATCGCCGCGCTGGGCGCCGGGCGCACCATCAACGTCAGTAGTGATGCCACCTACGGCAATCTGGCCGACGCGCTGGATGACATCAGTGCCAGCGGCAACCCCGCTGCGCAGCCGCTGATGTCCTGGAACGGTGACCTCTCCCTGGAGTGGTACCCGAACCCGGACACGATGCTGGCCGGCGCGGTGTACTGGAAGCAGTTCAAGGGCGGCACCGCCACCGCGCTGGTGCCTGAGACCTACACCATCGACGGCCGGAGCGTGACCGTGCCGGTGCGGCAGCAGGTAACCACCGACGAGGACAGCACGCTGACCGGCTTCGAGCTGACCGCCACCCATCGACTGTCTTACCTGCCCAAGCCGTTCGACGGGCTGGGCTTCAAGGTCAGCTACAACTATGCCGATGCCGACTACCAGACCCAGGATTCACGGCTGGGCGAGCAGTTGGCCGGTGATGGCACGATCATTCCGGCGATCGTGCCGCCGGCCGGTCTCAGCGGCTTCTCGCGGCACGTCCTGTCCGGCTCGATCTACTGGGACGTCGGGCGCTTCAACATCCAGGCCATCGGCAAGTTCCGCTCGCACTACTACCAGGACTTCACCGGCAACACCGCGCAGCAGAACCGCTACTACGATGACAACACCAGCGTGGACCTGCGCCTGCGCTACCGGGTGAACAAGCAGTTGTCGCTGTCGCTGGAGTTGATGAACCTGACCAACGAGCCGCGCGTGGCCTACCAGCCGCTTTATGGGAACTTCCGCGAAGTAGTGACCTACGGGCGGCGTGCGTATTTCGGTGTACGATACAAGTTCTGAACAGGGCGGCGCGGCCAGTGGCCGCGCCGTCGCTCCAACCGGACCCTCGCCGGCCGCGGTGGCAGGGCAGGGACCCGGAAGGAATTGAATTGCCAAGGGTCAGCCGCATGTCCGCCAACCGCCTTTACCAGACCATCGCTGCCAAGCTCCGCAAGCTGATAGAGGACGGCGAGTTCCCGCCGGGCTCGCGGCTGCCGGGCGAGCGCGAGCTGGCCGAACGGTTTGGCGTCAGCCGGGTCACCATCCGCGAAGCGGAGATTGCACTGGAGGCACAGGGCTGGATTGCGATCCGTATCGGTTCGGGCGTGCACGTGAAGCCGCGCCCGACGCAGGCGTCCGGCGGGCTGCCGGATGTCAGCGCCTTCGACCTCACCGCTGCCCGCGCGGTATTCGAGGCCGAGGCCGCCGCTCTGGCGGCAAGCAATCTGGATGATGCCGGCATTGCCGAGCTTCAGGCGTTGGCCGAAGCGCTGTGCCGTCGCGACCTGAGCGACGCGGAAGCCGGCGAGTACGACCGCCGCTTCCACCTGACCATCGCGCGCCTTTCCGGCAACCCGGTGGTGGAGTTCTTCGTGCAGCAGATCTGGCGCATGCGCAGCGAGTTGCCGCGGGTAACCGAAGTCTATGCGCGGGTCTGCCATGATGATGGCGCCAGCCGTGCCGACGAGCACATGGCCATCTTCGAAGCATTGCGCGCACGTGATCCGGTGGCCGCGCGCAATGCGATGCGCCATCACTTCCAGCGCCTGTTCGAGGCCATGCTGCAGGCGACCGAAAGCCAGGCGCTGGAGGAGATCCGCCGGCGCACGCAGCAGGATCGTGAACGGTTCCTGGCCACGACGCGGATCTGAACGACGGAGCGGACACCGGCCGAGCGTCTGCGTGCCGCGACCTGGCCAGCGCCGGGGGTAATGGCTGTTGCATCGTTGAGCATGCCGGCGGGTGATCGCCGGTGATGTGTCATGCCAATGATGCATGCCGGTGCCGAGAGGGCAGCGACCATACTGCACCGTTGCATTTCCATTGAACGATTCACGGCCGCGGCTACGTGCCCATTCGAATCTCATCCCCTGCGACGGCAGCCCGTATCCTTCCTGCATGCATTCCTTCTCCGATCTTCGCGGTCTCCCGGCAGTCCCCGCGTCCTCCGGCTGGGTGCAACGCGGTGAGCGCTGGGATCTATGGTGGAGCGGCCGCATCGTGGCCAGCATCGTCCCGCACGCAGTGCTCGGCTTCCAGGTGTACCTGGATGCACGCAGGATGTCCCCGGCCAAGGTGGTGCACGCGGTGAATGCGCGGCAAGCCCGGCGCTATGCCGAGCGCTGGTGCGCGGCTCGGCTTTGCCCCCGGTTGCGGCTGCGCGACGCGGTCGCCTGTCTTGTGGGCGCCGCGCCTTCGGCAGGCGCGGCGCGGCCGCCGCCGCTCACACGGGAGCAGCGCCAGCAAGCGCGCCGCCTGGCCGAGGCCGGGACAGGGGAGGTGGCACGCATCAAGCAGGCGCTCGCACCGCGGCAGCCCGCCAGGCCCTTGGGGCAGTTAACGTGTCAGGCGTGGTCGGTACCCGGCAGGACGCCCACAGCCCTGGCAAGCGCTACGCCGAAAGCTCCTCACGCACGATCCTGGCCCCTTCGCTGAGCGCGCGCAGCTTGCCCCTGGCCACGGTGCGGGCCAGCGGCGCCATGCCGCAGTTGGTGCTGGGGTAAAGCTTGTCGGCATCCACGAACTGCAGCGCCCTGCGCAGGGTGTCGGCCACTTCTTCCGGTGTTTCCACCGCGCTCGAGGCCACGTCGATTGCGCCTACCATCACCTTCTTGCCACGGACCAGCTCGATCAGGTCGATCGGCACGTGCGAGTTATGGCATTCCAGTGAAATGATGTCGAGGCTGGAGGCCTGCAGTTTCGGGAACGATTCCTCGTACTGGCGCCATTCCGATCCCAGCGTCTGCTTCCAGTCGGTGTTGGCCTTGATCCCGTAACCGTAGCAGATGTGCACGGCTGTCTCGCACGTCAGCCCTTCGATCGCGCGCTCCAGGGCGGCCACGCCCCAGTCGTTCACTTCGTCGAAGAACACATTGAAGGCCGGCTCATCGAACTGGATGATGTCCACGCCGGCCGCTTCCAGCTCCTTCGCTTCCTCGTTGAGGATCTTCGCGAACTCCCAGGCCAGCTTCTCCCGGCTCCTGTAGTGGGCGTCGTACAGCGTGTCGATCATCGTCATCGGGCCGGGCAGCGCCCACTTGATCGGCTGCGCAGTCTGGCGGCGCAGGAACTTCGCATCCTCCACGAACACCGGCTTCGGACGGCTCACGGCGCCGACCACGGTGGGCACGCTGGCATCGTAGCGGTTACGGATGCGCACGGTTTCGCGCTTTTCGAAGTCAACGCCGCTGAGATGCTCGATGAAGGTAGTGACGAAGTGCTGCCGGGTCTGCTCACCGTCGCTGACGATGTCGATGCCCGCGTGTTGCTGTTCCTGCAGCGACAGGCGCAGCGCATCCTGCTTGCCTTCAGCCAGGCCTTCGTCCTGCAGCTTCCAGGGCGACCAGAGCTTTTCGGGTTCTGCCAGCCAGGACGGCTTGGGCAGGCTGCCGGCGGTGGAGGTGGGGAGCAGTTTCTTCATCGGTGTGGGGTTGTCCTGGAATGCGAAGGGGAAATCGATGGATCAGCGCGCAGCCCACTGCTCAAGCACGGCGCGGTACGGCTTGATGAAGTGCTCTTCGGTGAACCGGCCCTGCTTGACCGCCAGCTGGCTGCGCTCTTCGCGGTCGTAGACGATGCGGGTGGACGAGTAATCCTGGTGCTTCAGGCTGGGCTGGTAGACCTTGCCGGCCACGGAATTGGCGTTGTAGATCTCCGGGCGGTAGATCTTCTGGAACGCTTCCATCGTGCTGATGGTGCCGATCAGCTCCAGGTTCGAGTAGTCGCCCAGCAGGTCGCCCTGGAAGTAGAACGCCAGCGGCGCGACGCTGCCCGGCGGCATGAAGTAACGTACCTGCAGGCCCATCTTGTCGAAGTAGTGGTCGGTGGCGGAGAACTCGCCCTGCCGGTACTCCACGCCCAGGATGGGGTGATGATTCTCGGTGCGGTGGTAGGTCCTGCTGCTGGAGACGCTGATGCAGATCACCGGCCCCTTGCGGAAGCTGGCGCGGTAGGCGTCCGATCCCAGGAAGTGCTTGAACAGCTTGCCGTGCAGGTCGCCAAAGCCTTCCGGAAGGCCGAAGGTGGCCTTGCCCTCGTTGCTGGCCGGCAGCACCACGCTGAAATCGTAATCACGCACGTAGGACGAGAAATTGTTGCCGACGATGCCTTCGGTACGCGCGCCGGTCCGCGTGTCGACGATGGTCGGTTGCAGCACCTCGATCAACGGAAACGGATCGTTGCCGTCGGCGCCGTCGATGTGCATCTCCACCGAGATGATGTCCAGCTCGACGGCATAACGATCGGCGCTCGGGTTGTCCCAGTGCGCCAGGTCGTTGAAGCGGTTGTTGATCATGCTGAGGGTGTTGCGCAGGTTTTCCCGCCGGGAAGCGCCGCGCGCCAGATTGGCGAAATTGGTGGTGATGCGCGTGCCCTCGGCGGGCTGGTAGTCCTCGTTGAAGGGGATGCGCGTGATGCTGAAGGTGAAGGTGTCGTTCGTCATGGGCGGCGTTCCGTGATGCGGGGTGACATCCGGATGCGGGGCGAGCGCATCCGGCATTCAGGGTGCTGCGGCAGCCTCGAGGGCGGCGACGGGCTGGCGGGCCAGGGCCAGCAGTGGCATGGCTCGGTGGACCGCCAGTCGAGCGCGCTCGATCAGCGGTTCGTTGCGCACGCGGCCGTCGGCGAAATCGCGGTCGGTGGCATAGACGCCCACCGGCAGGGTGCGGGCCTGGAAGAAGCTGAAGAGCGGCCGCAGCTGGTGGTCGATCACCAGCGCATGGCGCTCGCTGCCGCCGGTCGCGGCCAGCAGGATGGGGGTGTCGACCAGCGCATCCTGGTGGATGAAGTCGAAGAAATGCTTGAACAGCCCGGTGTACGAGCCGCGATAGACCGGCGTGCTCACCACGAGGACATCGGCCTGCTCGACGGCAAGCAGCTGGCGCTCGACAGCCTCGGGCAATTGTGAGCGGCACAGGGCGCCGGCCAGCTGCGGGGCGAGCTCGCCGAGCTCGATCAGATGGTGTTCGCAATGGACGTCGTTGCCGATCACGCCCAGCAGATGCTCGGCCAGGAGGGTGGCCCGCGAGGGGCGCTGCAGTCCGCCGGACACGGCGACGATACGGAGAGGGCGGTGGGATGAAGGCATGACCCGATCCTAGTCATGCCTTTCCATGACGTAAAATGGTATTACTTCACCTATCCATGAGTGAGATTCATCGTCATGCTGGAGCGCATCCACCTCAGCATCGTGCAGCAGGTCGAGCAGCAGGGCTCGCTCACCGCCGCCGCCGGCGTGCTCAACCTGACCCAGTCGGCGCTCAGCCACAGCATGAAGAAGCTGGAGCAGCAGCTGGGTACCGAGGTCTGGCTGCGTGAGGGTCGCAGCCTGCGGCTGACCCAGGCCGGACAGTACCTGCTGGCAGTGGCCAACCGGGTGCTGCCGCAGCTGGACCTGGCCGAGGAGCGCCTGCGCCAGTTCGCGCAGGGCGAGCGTGGCGCGTTGCGCATCGGCATGGAGTGCCATCCCTGCTACCAGTGGCTGCTGAAGATTGTCTCGCCCTACCTGGCGGCATGGCCGGACGTGGATGTGGACGTCAAGCAGAAGTTCCAGTTCGGCGGTATCGGCGCATTGTTCGGCTACGAGATCGACCTGCTGGTTACCCCCGACCCGCTGCTGAAGCCGGGCCTGAAGTTCATTCCCGTGTTCGACTACGAACAGGTGCTGGTGGTGGCCGGGAACCATGCCCTGGCCAAGGTGGACCACGTAAAGCCGCGCCAGCTCGGCCAGGAAGTGCTGATCAGCTACCCGGTGCCGTTCGAGCGCCTGGACATCTACAACCAGTTCCTGCTGCCGGCCGGCATCACCCCGCGGCGCCACAAGGCCATCGAAACCACCGACATCATGATGCAGATGGTGGCCAGCGGCCGCGGCGTGGCTGCCATGCCGCGCTGGCTGGTGGAGGAGTACGCCACGCGCATGGACGTGGTGCCCGTGCGCCTGGGCGCCAAGGGCATCCCCAAGCAGATCTACCTTGGCGCGCGCGAGGCCGATACCGGTATCGACTACCTGCAGGCCTTCATCGAACTGGCCCGCAACAGCTCGCCGCTTGCCGGCAATGCACGCGAGGCGCGCTGATGCCGGCCGGTACCTCAGCGCAAGCGGAAGCCTTCATCAACGCCTTTTCACTGGAAGTCGGTGCGAAGGCCATGCCTGCGCTGCGCGCCGAGGCGGATCGGATCCCGCGCGGTACGGTCATCTCCATTCCCTGGCTGGCCAGCGAGGATGACGACGCCCGCCTGGCCGCCGTGCGCACCGTGCGCGCGCTCGGATTCGAGCCGATGCCGCATCTCTCCGCGCGGCGCATCGGGTCACGCACAGCGCTTGAACGCTTCCTGGAGCGCGCCACCAGCGAAGCCGGGGTGGAGCGCTGCCTGCTGATCGCCGGTGACCTCGCGACGCCTGCCGGGCCGTTTGCCGACAGTGCTTCGATCATCGAGACCGGGCGTCTTGAGCGTTTTGGCATCAAGGTCGTAGGTATCGGCGGGCATCCGGAAGGCCATCCGGCGATGAGCGGCGACGCTCGCTGGCAGGTACTCGAACGCAAGTGCGAAGCCATCGAAGCGCGCCGCATGGCGCCTGTGATCGTCACCCAGTTCGCCTTCGATGCCGATGCCGTGCTGGCCTGGCTGGATGCACTGCGCGCGCGCGGCATCAGCGTTCCGGTGCTGGTCGGCGTGCCGGGTCCGGCCAGCATCGCCCGCTTGCTGCGTTATGCGGCGATGTGTGGCGTAGGCGCCAGTGCATCGATGCTCGCCCGGTACGGCATCTCGATCGGCCGCCTGCTCGGAACGGCGGGGCCGGAGGTTTTCGTCGATCGCCTGGTGAAGGGGCTGACCAGCGCGCATGGCCAGGTCAGTCCGCACCTGTTTCCGTTCGGCGGTGTTGCCTCCTCGCTGGAGTGGATCGAGCAGCACCGGCAGCGTGTTCGCGGTGCGCGCGGCGTAATCCACGAAGACTGACAGCTGTCACTGGTCGCCATTGGGGCGGAAGCGAATAGTGAGCGGCAAGGCGAGGCACCTCGCCACCCCTCACCAAGGAGACCGCTCATGAACATGCTCCAGCAACTCGCCTCGCAGACGCCGATCTGGGTCTGGCTGCTCCTGGCCTTCCTGGTCACCCGTGGCATCGCCGCCATGAAGCCTGCAGAAACCTCGCTGCACAAACTGGCGATCGTGCCCGCGCTGTTCGCCGTCTGGGGCGCGTGGTCGATCAGTCATCGCTTCGGCGCGTCGCTGGCCGGCTGGAGCGAGTGGCTTGCCGGCATAGCCACGGGCGCGGCACTTGCCTGGCTGCTGCTGAATCGATTGAAGCTGACGCTGGACCGCAGCACCGGCAAGCTTTGGCGCAGCGCGGACTTCAGCCTGCTGCCGCTGCTGCTGGTCACCTTCCTGGTGAAGTACGGCTTCGAAGTCGCATTTGCGGTGTCGCCGTCGCTGACCGCCCATGCCGGTTTCAGTGCGGCCTACCTGCTGCTGACGGGCGGGTTCACTGGCATCTTCGTCGGCAAGTACGCCCGGTACCTGGCCTCGCTGCGGGTGGATGCGGCGGGCAAGGGACTGGAAACCCCAGGCTGATTGACCTGGTAGTGCCGGCCGCTGGCCGGCTTCCCCATGCAGCGTTGCGCGGGGCTGGCGCAGGCGTCACGATGCCCGCCACTGGCCAACACCGGAAACGCTGACGTCATGAAGACCACATCCTGGTTCTGGATCAACGTGGCCAGTCACTTCGGCATTGTCGCAGCCCTGGCTTGGCTGCCCGCACGGTGGACGGGGCAACTTGTGGAAGCCCTGGCCGGGACTCAGCCGGCTATCGGCGACACCCGCCATTTGGCCTTCATAGGCTCCATGTTCGGCTTCTGCGTGACCGCACTGATCCTGATGGGGGTGTTGACGGTCACCGGCGAACTGCTGGGTTTCTCCAGGCCCTATGCGCGACGGTCGGAGGCCCAGAACGAAGCGCAGGCCGTCCACCGGAAGGTACTGCTGACTGCATTCGCCACGCTCTCATGGGTGGCCGTGGGATCGCTTGCAGGTATTGCGTCGATCTTCGCGGCCTCGTCATGAAGGGCGACCCTGTCAGCGCCCAGTGTCCCGGAACGGATGGGTGCGTGAACTGCGGGACTGCTCACGCCTCCCCACGCCACTGGCTCATCAGCATCTGCAGGAATCGCTCCGCCGTGGGCGAGAGCAGGGCGCCGCGGCGGCGGACGATGCCGATCGTGCGCGACACCACCGGGTTGCCGATCGCGCGAGTCACCAGGGTGGGGTGATCCCCATCTGGCGTGGCCATCTTCGGTAGCACCGACACGCCGATGCCCGCCTCGACCATGCCCAGTGACGTCGACAGGTGGGTCACTTCGTAGTGCCAGCTCAACTTGAGGTTCTCGCGCGCCAGCGCGCCGTCCAGCAGCGTGCGGTTGCCGCTGGTGCGATGCACGGTGATCAGCTGGTGCTCGGCCAGATCAGCCCATTCCACTTTGCGCTTGCGGGCCAGCGGATGATCGCGCCGGCAGGCGAGGACGAAGGGGTCCTCAGCCAGCACGTCGAAGTCGAGATTCGGATCGTTGGCGCCCATGAAGTTGATGCCGAACTCGACTTCGCCACGTTCCACTGCCTGCAGACCCTCCGTGGCCGGGATATCCAGAATGCGGAAGCGAACGTTCGGGTGCGCTTCGTGGAAACGCGCCATCACGCTGGGCAGGAAGTAGAACGCCGCCGTCGGCAGGCAGGCGATGGTCACTGTCGCGCCGCGGGTGTCTTCGCGGCCGCGCAGCGAGAACAGTGATCCATCGAATTCCTCCAGCATGCGGCGCACCAGTGGCAGCAGGTTCTCGCCGACAGCGGTGGTACTGACGCTGCGCGTGGTGCGCTCCAGCAGCGGCGAGCCCACCGCCTGCTCCAGTTTCTGGATCCGGCGGCTGAGTGCGGGCTGGGAGACGTGAAGGATTTCCGCGGCCCGATGAAAGCTGCGTGTCTCCGACACCAGCAGGAACGCACGCAGATCGAGGATTTCGCAATTGATGCTCATCAGGTATCAATCATCCAAAAATCAGCAATTCACAGATCAATTGGGGTCATGCCAGTATCGAATCACAGAGGGGTCATTCATCCCCGATACGCATCAATCTAGCACACGTATGTCCAACGATCTGCTCAGCATTCCCTGCGTGCTCATGCGCGGCGGCACCTCCAAGGGCCCGTTCTTCCTGGCCAGCGACCTGCCGGCGGACACCGCCGAACGCGATCGCCTGCTGCTGGAAGTGATGGGCTCGGGACATCCGCTGCAGATCGACGGCATCGGCGGTGGCAACGCGCTGACCAGCAAGGTGGCGATCATCGACCGCTCCAGCCGCCCGGACGCCGATGTCGACTACCTGTTCGCCCAGGTACGGGTCGAGCAGCAAGTGGTGGATACCTCGCCCAACTGCGGCAACATGCTGGCGGCCGTAGGCCCGTATGCCATCGAGCGTGGGCTGGTGCAGGCGCAGGATCCGCAGACCGAAGTGCGCATCCACAACGTCAACACCGGCAAGTTGATCATCGCCACGGTGGAAACGCCGGGCGGCAATGTGGCCTACCGCGGTGATACGCGCATTGCCGGCGCGCCGGGCTCAGCCGCGCCGGTCAGGCTGTCCTTCCTTGATGCGGCAGGCGCCCGCACCGGCAAGCTGCTGCCCAGCGGGCATGCGCAGGAAACCATCAATGGCGTGCCGGCCAGCCTGGTGGACTGCGCCATGCCGATGATGCTGGTGTGCGCAGAAGACATGGGCGTGCGCGGTGATGCCTCGCCCGCCGAACTGAACGCGGACGCGGCGTTCATGCGCCGGCTGGAAGCGCTGCGCATCGAGGCGGGCGCCCGCATGGGCATCGCCGACGCCGGCAACAAGGTCATTCCCAAGCCGGTGCTGCTGTCGGCGCCGCAACAGGGCGGCGATCTGCAGGTGCGCTATTTCATGCCGCACCAATGCCACACCGCACTGGCCATTACCGGCGCGGTCGGCCTGGCCACCGCCGCCGTCACGCCGGGCACGCTGGCCCACACTTTGGTCGGATGCCGGTCCGTTCCCGGCAGCATTACCCTCGAACATCCGAGTGGGGCCCTGGAGGTGGGCCTGAGTCGCAGCTCGGGCGATTCGCCGGTGATTGCCAGCGTGGTCCGCACCGCACGCCGCTTGTTCGAGGGGCGCGTGTACGCGACTTCGCCCGCGCCCGCCACGGCCAGTGCCACCCAAGCCCGCCAATGGACGTCAGCGGCATGATCTGAACCCGGACGGGCCTGCGTAGACGCGCATGCCCGCCATTACAACGTAGATGCTTCACTCCTGGGAGGGATGATGTACAAGCAGTTCTTGATGGCCGCGCTGTGCGTGGCCGGGCTGGCCGCGGCCGGATGCAGCAACAGCGGGCGCGTGGAAGGCGCGACCGCCGGCAGCAGCGACAACGCACCGGTGCGCATCAGCGTCGGCTCCTACAACCTCAACAACCTGCCGTTCTTCATTGCCGACGCCAAGGGCTACTTCAAGGACGTCGGCCTGCAGGTGAAGACCGAGAACTTCGCCCAGGGCGGCTCCAAGGTGCTGCAGGCGCTGGTGGCCAATTCCACCGACGTAGCCGTCGGCTTCTACGACCACACCATCCAGATGCAGGCCAAGGGCAAGGACGTGGTGGCCTTCGTACTGCTCTCGCGCAACTCCGGCCTGGTGATGGCCGGCCGCGAGGATGCCACCTTCGATCCGGCGCGCCCGGAGACCATCAAGGGCCAGAAGGTCGGGATCACCGCACCGGGCTCCTCGTCCGACTTCTTCGTCCGTCACTTCCTCGCCCAGCACGATATTCCGGCCGACAGCATCTCGTTGATCGGGGTCGGCTCGGGCGCCGCAGCAGTGGCCGCGCTGGAGCAGGGCAAGATCGACCTGCTGGTCAACTATGATCCCGCCGCCACCCTGATCACCGAGCGCAAGGTCGGCAGGATCCTCCTCGACGCGCGCAGCGATGACGGCGCCCGCCAGGTCTATGGCGGCCTGTACCCGACCTCGGTGATGTACGCCAACCAGAGCTTCCTGGACAAGCGCCCCGAAGCGGCCGAGAAGATCGCCCGCGCCGAGCAGATGGCCTTGAAGTTCATCGCCGACAACAGTGCTGAAGACATCGTCGCTGCGCTGCCGGACAGCTACGTCTCCGGTGACCGCGCCACCTATGCCCGCGCGGTGGAGAACGCGCGCGCGATCTTCACCCGGGACGGTCACTTCACGCCCGCCGATCTGGAAACACCGCTGAAGGTGCTGCGTGAGTTCAACACGGATGTCGCCAAGGCCGATATCGATCTGTCCCGGACCTACACCAATGCCTTCGTCGAGCGTGCCAACGCTGCGGCGCCGGCTGCCCAACCGTAAGCGGAGGTAAACCATGGCCCTCAATGCCACCGTGCGCCAGTTCAATGGCGCACCGCAGCTGGAGCCTGCACAGACCATGGTCGCCATCAACAAGGTGACCATGTCCTTCGGCGAATTCACCGCCGTACGCGATGTCGACATCCAGGTGGGTGACGGCGAGTTCCTTGCCATCGTCGGACCCACCGGCTGCGGCAAGAGCACCATCCTCAATTCCGTGGCGGGCCTGCTGAAGCCGTCGTCGGGTCAGGTCAGCATCGATGGCCGTGCCGTCAGCGGCGTGCAGGAGTCGGTCGGCTACCTGTTCCAGCAGGACGCGCTGCTGCCGTGGAAGACCGCGTACCAGAATGTTGAACTCGGCCTGCGCTTCCGTGGTGTGCCCGAGGCCGAACGCAAGGCCAAGGCCAACGCTTGGCTGGCCAAGGTCGGCCTGGCCGGCTTCGAGCATCGCTACCCGCACCAGCTGTCCGGTGGCCAGCGCAAGCGCGTGCAGATGGCCCAGGCGTTGATCGTCGAGCCGAAGGTGATCCTGATGGATGAGCCGTTCTCGGCGCTGGACATCCATACCCGCCACCTCATGCAGAACGAGCTGCTGCGGTTGTGGCAGGAAGACCGGCGCTCGGTGATCCTGATCACCCACGACCTGGAAGAAGCGATCGCCTTGGGCGACCGCGTGGTGGTGCTGTCCTCCGGCCCGGCCAGCCGCGTGGTGCGCAGTTTCGATGTGGATCTGGAACGGCCGAGGAACGTGGCCGAAATCAAGCTGGATGACCGTTTCACCGACCTGTACCGCGACATCTGGGCCTGCCTGCGCGGCGAAGTGGAGAAGAGCTATGCACGCCAAGACTGACAAGTTCATCCAGCTCGCGCTGGTGGTCGCCGTGTTCGGCGGCTGGGAAGGCGGTATCGCGCTGGGCGTGATCGATCCGTTCTTCTTCCCGTCGCCAACAGCGATCGTGCAGCAGGCCTGGACCTGGCTGTCCGATACCTCGTTCTACCAGCACGTCTACATCACCCTTACCGAAACCGCGCTGGGCTACATCATTGGCACCGGCCTGGGTGTGGCTGGCGGCGTGTGGCTGGGCCTGAGCCGACGCTCGGCGCGCATCCTCGACCCCTTCATCAAAGGCTTCAACGCAATTCCGCGCGTAGTGCTGGCGCCGATTTTCGTGCTGTGGCTGGGCCTGGGGCTGTGGTCGAAGGTGGCGCTGGCGGTCACGCTGGTGTTCTTCACCACGTTCTTCAATGCCATGCAGGGCGTGCGCGAGGTGAATCCGGTGGTGCTGGCCAATGCCCGCATCCTGGGCGCAAGCCGCAGTGACCTGCTGCGCCATGTCTACTTCCCCGCAGCGGCGAGCTGGATCCTGTCTTCGCTGCGTACTTCGGTCGGCTTTGCCGTGGTCGGTGCGATCATCGGCGAATACCTCGGCGCCTCGGCGGGCCTGGGCTACCTGATCGCGCAGGCAGAAGGCAACTTCAACGCTGTGGGTGTGTTCGCCGGCATCATCATCCTGGCCGCCTTCGTCCTGGTCATCGACGCGCTGCTGGACGTGGTCGAGAACAAGCTGATCACCTGGCGTCCCAACGCCCAGGCACAGGCCACCAG
>NZ_JAOBZT010000017.1:0-71545 GCF_029839005.1 Stenotrophomonas sp. GD03958
CGCCCCGCATCTGACAGATTTCCTCGGCTGTTGGTAGGTGTCGACCTTGGTCGACACATCTGTCAGACATCGAAATGAATCTGGGGTCAGATCCGTTTCCACAGGAAAACGCATCTGACCCCAAGAGCCGTTCCAACAGACCGCAGGAAACTGTCGAAGGCGGGGGTGGGTCCGGTTGCGGGGGCGTGAGCGCCATGGATGGCGCGACCGAGCCTACAGGGACGTATTTACGGCGTCCCCCGCAATCGGACCCACCCCGCCAACCCACAGGAAGTCCGCTTTTGACGTTGCTTCGGCCTTTGCCGTTGCTCCTGCGGGTGCAGGGCTGCAAGCCCTGCCGAGCAACACCCCCTCGTGCACAATGGGGCCGATCCCGCCTGGACACCGTCCCTGATGTCGAGCAAGCCGTATTCAGAAGCCTGCGAGCGCAACCGCGAACCCATCGCCACCGCACTCGACCCGTGGATTGGCGACCGCCACCGGGTGCTGGAGATCGGCAGCGGCACCGGCCAGCATGCTGCCTTCTTTGCCGAGCGCTGGCCCTGGCTGCGCTGGCAGCCCAGTGATCATCCGGACCACCTGCCAGGCATCGAGGCATGGCGTGCCGAAACGGCATTGCTGAATCTGCTGCCGCCGATAGCGCTGCAGGTGGAACTGCCGCCAGCGCCCGGCCTGAACCTGGCACCGGGCAGTACGTTCGATGCCGCATTCAGCGCCAACACGCTGCACATCATGAGCTGGGAACACGTGCAGGCACTGTTCGCCGCGCTGCCACCGGTGCTGCGTCATGGTGCGGTGCTGGCGGTGTATGGCCCGTTCAACTACGGCGGCCGCTACACCAGCGACAGCAACGCGCAGTTCGATGCCTGGCTGAAGACACGTGATCCGCGCAGCGGCATCCGCGACAGCGAAGCGGTGCAGGCGCTGGCGGCCGACAACGGATTCACCCGGTTGGGCGATGTGGCGATGCCGGCCAACAACCGCCTGCTGCTGTGGCGGCTGGGCTGAACCGCCGGTAGTACCGGCCGCTGGCTGGCAACCGATTGCCAGGAGGGATGCCGGCCAGCGGCCGGCACTACCATCAGGCCACCTGCACGATATGCAGCGCCTTCGGATTGCGCCACTGCGCCAGCAGGGCCGCTTCGCGCGCCTTGGCCTGCTCGAAATGCGCTTCCTTGACGTGGCCGAAGCCGCGGATGTGTTCGGGAATGCTGGCGATCTCCACCGCCAGCGCCAGGCGGTCGTCATCCAGGCCATCCAGCAGCACCTGCACAGTGGCCTCGTAATCACTGATCAGCTTGCGCTCCATGCGCCGCTCTTCGGTGCGGCCGAACACGTCGAAGCGGCCGCCACGCAGGAACTTCAGCTTCGCCAGCAAGCCAAACGCCTTGAACATCCACGGGCCGTATTCCTTCTTCAGCAACCGGCCCTGCTCGTCCTTCCTGGCGAACAGCGGCGGCGCCAGGTGGAAGCGCAGCTGGTAGTCACCCTCGAACTGCTGCTGCAGACGGCGCTGGAAGTCACCGCTGGTGTACAGGCGGGCCACTTCGTACTCGTCCTTGTAGGCCATCAGCTTGAACAGGTAGCGGGCTACCGTCTCGGTCAACGCGGTGGAACCGCCGATGCGCTCGGCCTCGGTAGCGCGCACGCGTGCCACCAGATCACGGTAACGCGTGGCGTAGGCAGCATCCTGGTACTCGACCAGGAAGGCGGCGCGGCGCTCGATCATTTCATCCAGCGAGCGCGACAGGCGCGCGTCGTCCAGCGGCAGGAATGCCACGTCGCCACCGTGCGAGGGCAGGCCGCGCAGCTCGCGTTCGTCGCCGGTGTTGCGCGGTGCAGCGGTGGCGCCCCATTCGTTGCCCTCCCATTCGCCCGGCGGCAGCGGATGCAGCGGGCCCGGGGTGGATTCGGTATCGGTGTGGCGGTTGCGCACCAGGCCGGCGGCCTGCTGCACGGCCTGCGGATCGACCGCGGCCAGGCGGCCCCAGGCGAAGGCCTGCTGGTTCATGGCCACCGCAGCGCCATTGAGCTCGATGGCGCGCATCAGCGACTCGAACGACAGCGGCACCAGGCCCTGCTGCCAAGCGTAGCCGAGGATGAACAGATTGGCGGCGATGGCATCGCCCAGCAGCGCGGTGGCCAGCTGGGTGGCATCCAGCAGCAACGGCTCCTGGCCGCCCAGTGCCACACGCACACCGGCGATGATGTCGGCGGCGGGGAACTGCATGTCCGGGCGGGTGGTGAAGGTACCCGGCATCGCTTCGTAGGTGTTCAGCACCACCTGCGAACGGCCGGCACGCACCTTCGACAGCGCCCAGTAGTCGTTGACCACCACCATGTCGCAGCCCAGCACCAGGTCGGCTTCACCGGCGGCGATGCGCACGGCGTGGATGTCATCCGGGCGGCGTGCGATGCGGATGTGCGTGGTCACCGCGCCGCCCTTCTGCGCCAGGCCGGTCTGGTCGAGCACGGTCGCGCCCTTGCCCTCCAGGTGGCCGGCCATGCCCAGCAGCGCGCCAATGGTCACCACGCCGGTACCGCCGACGCCGGTGATAAGGATGTTCCAGGGCTGCTCAAGCGTGCCGCGGATCGTCGGCGCCGGCAGGTTGTCCAGCAGCGTGGAGGCATCGCGCTTGCTGCCCTTGCGCGGCTGGCCACCGTGCACGGTGACGAAGCTCGGGCAGAAGCCGTTCACGCAGGAATAGTCCTTGTTGCAGTTGGACTGGTCGATCTCGCGCTTGCGCCCGAACTCGGTTTCCTTCGGCAGCACCGACACGCAGAAGCTCTTCTTGCCGCAGTCGCCGCAGCCTTCGCAGACCAGCGAATTGATCAGCACCCGCTTCTGCGGATCTTCCAGCTTGCCGCGCTTGCGGCGGCGACGCTTCTCGGTGGCGCAGGTCTGTTCGTAGATCAGGATCGAAACACCCTTCACTTCGCGCAGGCGCTTCTGCACCTCCTCCAGTTCGCTGCGGTCGTGGAACTCCACGTCGCTGGGGAAGTGTTCGCGCTGGCCGGTCCACTTGCCGATGTTGTCCGACAGCACCATGATGGTGTGGATGCCTTCGGCGCGCATCTGCTTTGCGATGTCCGGCACGCTCAGCGGGCCGTCCACCGGCTGGCCGCCGGTCATCGCCACCGCATCGTTGTAGAGGATCTTGTAGGTGATGTTGACGCCGGCGGCGACCGCCTGGCGGATCGCCAGCGAGCCGCTGTGGAAATAGGTGCCGTCGCCCAGGTTCTGGAACACGTGCGGGGTATCGGTGAACGGCGCCTGCCCGGCCCAAGTCACGCCTTCGCCGCCCATGTGGGTGAAGGTGTCGGTGCTGCGGTCCATCCAGGTCACCATGTAATGGCAACCGATGCCGGCCAGTGCCCGCGAGCCTTCCGGCACCTGGGTGGAGGTGTTGTGTGGGCAACCGGAGCAGTAGTGCGGCACGCGCGGGAAGCTGGCGCGCGGCAACGCAAGCTCGGCTTCCTTCTGCTGCATCCACTGCAGGCGTTGTTCAATGGATTCGTTGTTGAAGAACTTCTGGATGCGGCGACCGATCACGCCGGCGATGGTGGCCGGGGTCAGTTCACCGGTGGACGGCAGGATCCATTCGCCGCTTTCGTCGTACTTGCCGACGATGGACGGGCGTTGGCCCCAGCTGGCCGGCCAGTTGAAGAACTGTTCCTTCATCTGGCGCTCGATGAAGGCGCGCTTCTCCTCCACCACGATGATGTCTTCCAGGCCCTGCGCGAAGCGCGCGATGCCCTGCGGTTCCAGCGGCCAGGTCATGCCGACCTTGTACACGCGGATGCCGATGTCAGCGCATGCGGCTTCATCCAGGCCAAGGTATTCCAGCGCCTGCAGCACGTCCAGGTAGCTCTTGCCGGTGGTGACGATGCCCAGCCGCGCGCGCGGCGCGTCCATCACCACCTTGTCGATGCCGTTGGCGCGGGCGAACGCCTGTGCGGCCTTCACCGCATAGCGGTGCAGGCGCATCTCCTGGTCCAGCGGCGGGTCCGGCCAGCGGATGTTGAGGCCACCCGGGGGCATTTCGAAGTCTCCCGGCAGCACGATGCGGCGCGCCATCGGATCGACCTGCACCGAGGCCGACGATTCCACCGTCTCGGCAATGGTCTTGAAGCCGACCCAGCGGCCGGTGTAACGGCTCATCGCCCAGCCCAGCAGGCCCATGTCGAGGATGTCCTGCACGCCGGCGGGGTTGAGAACCGGCATCATCGCGCTGACGAATTCGTCTTCGCTGCCGTGCGGCAGGGTCGAACTGCGGCAGGCATGGTCATCGGCGGCCAGCGCCAGCACGCCGCCGTAGCGCGAGGTGCCGGCGGCATTGGCATGCTTGAACACGTCGCCGCAGCGGTCCACGCCAGGGCCCTTGCCGTACCACATGCCGAACACGCCCTGCACGTTGGCGCCGGGGAACAGGTTGGTCTGCTGCGTGCCCCACACCATGGTGGCGCCCAGGTCCTCGTTCAGGCCCGGGGTGAACTTCACCTTCGCCGCTTCAAGATGCTTGCGCGCGCGCCACAGTTCCAGGTCGAAGCCACCCAGCGGGCTGCCACGATAGCCGCTGACGAAGCCGGCGCTGTCGATGCCTTCGGCGGCATCGCGCAGGCGCTGCATCAGCGGCAGCCGCACCAGCGCCTGCACGCCACTCAGGTAGATCCGCCCCTCGTTGCGGGTGTACTTGTGGTCGAGCGTGTAGTCACGGTCGAGCAGGTCGGCGGAAGAGGGCGAAGTGAGTTGCGCGGTACTGGTCATGGCTGGCCCGGTAGGATCGGCTGGCACCGGCCGCGTGCACGCACGCAGCGGGAAAGGCGCGAATTGTAGCAGCGGGGCCGCGCAGGCCCCGGCACTCGCGCCCACGGCGGTGCTGGGGTTAGGATCGGGGAGAGAGAGAGGGAGGCTGCAGTCGCGGCCTGGGGAGAAGGGATGTCAGTTCCAGGAAAGATCCTGGCCAGCGTGCTGCTGGCCTCGGGAGCGGCCACGGCGTGGGCCGCGCCGGCCATGCCGGCACCACAGGAGTTCTACTTCGACAATGACCCGGCGGCCACGCCGATGGTGGCGGTGCAGGGCGGGGGCGATGATCTGGTCGCCCAGCTGGTCAAGCTGCGTGAACGCGGCCGCCGTGCGGTCGAGGCCACGGTACAACTGGCCTCGGTGGCCGGTGCGCAGGGCCGTGGCGAGCTGGCCGAGCAGTTGTATGCCGAGGCGATGAAAGAGGCCCCGGCACAGAGCAGCAGTGGCCGCAGCGTTCGCTGGAACTACGGCTGGGACCTGCTGCGCCAGGGCAAGCCAGAGGCGGCGCTGGAACAGTGGCTGGCCTCGGCCGCCAATGCGCGTACCAAGCCGAGCTGGGTGCCGCCGACCTATGCGCTGGCATTGTGGCGGATGGGGCAGAAGCAGGAGGCGGTACAGTGGTATGCGGCTGCGGTACGCACCGAGCCGACGCAGTGGAATACCACGGCCAACTATGCGCAGCTGCTGCCGCAGTGGCGCGAGGATGAGCGTGCGTCGCTGGCCGAGGTGCAGCAGGCCTGGGCGGCCGCACCGCCTGCCTGGCCCTGAGGGAAGGGGTTTGGCCGGGTTGCACCCGGCACCCGCAGAGGCAACAGCCGAAGCAACAGCAACAGCGGGCAATCCGCGGGATGGCGGGGCGGTGTGGGTTGGCAGGACACGCCGTAAACCCCCAGACCGGCCCAGCCGCTGGCGGCTGTGCGTTCGGGCGCTTGCGAAGCAGTGCTTCGCAAGCAAAGCGCCCTCACCCATGGGGGCTCGATGGCGCCTTGCTCGTGTGCGCAGGAAAGCGCACGCGAGCAAGCGGCGACCGAGCTTACAGGGATGTACTTGCAGCGTCCCCTGCGCGGCCTACCCGCCCGGCCAACTGCGGCTGTTGCTTTCAGCGACCAGCCACGAGGGGCTGCGCCGTTCGCGGGAAACCTCAGTCGTCCGCGGAAACCGTCCGCCCCGATGCCCACGCCCGCAGCGCCTCGACCTGCTCGGCCATCAGCACCGACAGCGGCCGCGTGGCGCGGATCTCGTTCATCAGCAGCTCGGTGTCCAGCGGCCGGCCTTCGGCGTGCGCTGCATACAGCCCGGCCACGATCGCCTGCTCGATCTCCGCGCCGGAGAAACCATTGGCCGCGGCCGCCAGCGCCGGCAGCGCGAAGTCGTCGCCATTGAGCTGGCGCCGGCCCAGGTGCAGCCGCAGCAGTTCCACGCGCACGTCAGGCGAAGGCAGGTCAACGAAGAAGATCTCGTCGAAGCGGCCCTTGCGCAGCAGCTCGGCCGGCAGCTCGTGCACCTGGTTGGCGGTGGCGACGATGAACACCGGCGCCTTGCGCTCGGCCATCCAGGTCAGCAGGTAGCCGAGTACACGGCGTGATACGCCACCGTCCTCGCCGCCACTGGCCAAGCCCTTCTCGATCTCGTCCATCCACAGCACGCAGGGCGCCAGCTGCTCGGCCGAGGCCAGTGCCTGGCGCAGGTTGGCCTCGGTCTCGCCGTGGTACTTGTTGTACAGCGCGCCCACGTCCAGGCGCAGCAGCGGTACACCGAAGCCGGCGGCGGTGGCCTTGGCCAGCATCGACTTGCCGCAGCCCTGCACGCCCAGCAGCAGCATGCCGCGCGGCGGGTCCAGCCCGGCCGGCGCCGAGCCGGCGATGAAGGCCACGCGCCGCTGGTTGATCCAGCGCTTGAGCCGGTTGGCGCCGGCCACATCGCCGAAGCGCGCGCTGTCATGCTCGAAGAACAGGTGGCCGCTGCGGTTGAGCAGCTCGAACTTCAGCCGTGCCAGCTGCGGCAGGTCGTCGTCGCGCAGCGCGCCATCGGCGTAGATCAGCTGGCGCGCGATGCGCCGGGCATCGACCAGGCTCAGGCCCTGCAGGTTCTTCAGGATCTTCTTCACCGCCTCGCTGTCGACTTCGACCCGGCGGCCGCCGTGCTCGCGCGCATAGGCGTCGGCCTCTTCGCGCAGCATCTTCAACAGGGCGTTGGCATCGGGCAGGCGCGGGTTGAAGCGCACGGCCAACGCTTCCAGCTCGGCCGGCAGCTCCACCTTGGCACCGATCAGCACCAGCACATGCGGCTCGCTGTGGCGGCGCTGGATCAGGTCGCGCAGGGCGCGCTGGTGGCTGGCATAGCCCAGGTACGGGTGGAAATCGAGCAGCAGGTAGACCCCGCGCTGGTCGGCCTGGCGGATCATCTGCAGGGCCGCGCTGGCATCGGGTGGCCCGACCGGCGGGTCTTCACTGTCCAGGTCGATGCGGCGCAGGCCCTCGGTGATCGACCAGCGGTGCAGCGCCCGCCATACGTGCATCAGCGTCTGCCGGAACAGCTCGACGATGCGACCCTCGTCCTGGGTCTCGATCACGATCAGTGGGGTATTGGCGCGGATCAACGCGCTCAGGTCCTGCAGTTCGCTCATGCCGGTTCGATCCTTCGGGAGCGCCACGATAGCAAAGGCGATGGCCGCTGGTTCAGCACGACGCTACCTCCCGTCACCATCGCCGGTGTACGCTCGGGGAACGTACCCGGAAGCGAGGCTGGCATGAAGACGATCCTGGTGGCCGGTTCCAAGGGCGGGGTGGGCAAGACCACCGTCGCCACCCACCTGGCCGCGTACGCGGCATTGCAGGGCAAGGCCACGGTGATTGCCGATGCCGACCCGCAGGGCTCCAGCACCCGCTGGGCACAACGCCGTGCCGGGCTGGAAAGTGCGGTGCTGCCGATCGACGTATATCGGAAGAAGCAGTGGGCGCAGAAGCTGCCCGACGGTACCGACACCGTCATCATCGATGCGCCGGCCGGCGCCCTGGCCGACGATATTCCCCATTTCCTCGACGCTGCCGACGCGGTGGTGGTGCCGGTGCTGCCCTCGGCGCTGGATATCGAAGCCATCGTCGGTTTCCTCAACAGCCTGGCCCAGAACCCGCGCGTGCACAGCCGCAAGCTGCCAGTGGGTCTGGTGCTCAACCGTACCAAGCCTTGGACCCAGACCTCGCAGCAGGCGCTGCAGATGCTGGGTGAATGGCCGTACCCGGTGGTCGCGCAGCTGCGCGACAGCCAGAGCTATGTGGTCATGACCGGCCTTGGCCGCAGCCTGTTCGACTACCGCTCGGCCCAGGTGCGCGAGCACCAGGCCGATTGGGAGCCGCTGCTGTCCTGGCTGAAGCTTTGATGCCTGCATCACCCTTCCTGCTGCATCCTCTTCTTCATGGAAACCCGCGATGCGTGAATTGATCCTGCTGCGCCATGCCCACGCCGAGCCGGCGACCCCCGGCCAGGCCGACCTCGACCGGCCGTTGTCACCGGTGGGGCTGGCCGAAGCCGAAGCCGCCGGCAAGTGGCTGAAGGAGAACAACCTGCTGCCGGACTGCGTGCTGTGCTCGCCGGCGCGACGTACCCGTGAGACCCTGGAAGCGGTGATGACGGCCATCGGCTATGTCGAGAAGCGCCTGGAAGACCGGATCTACGAAGCCACCCCGGGCACCCTGGCGGCGCTGGTGGACGAGCGTCGCGACCTGGACCGGGTGCTGATCGTGGGCCACAACCCGGGGCTGGAGCAGCTGGTGGCCCTGATGACCGACGGCACCAGCAGCGACTACCGCGGCATGCCGCCGGCCGGCATTGCCGTGCTCGGCTTCCCGCGCGAGGCTTCGATCGAGCCGGGCGTGGCCAGCCTGAACGCGTTCTGGTGGCCGTGATCCAATGAGCCTGGCGCGGCGCAGCCGCTTTCTGCTGCCCGTGCTGCTGGCTTCCGGCGCGGCCTGGCCTGCCGCGCCTCCTCCGCCAACGCCAACGCCCCTGCCGCCGGTGGTCGCCGAAGCGCATCGGGTCCTGCGCCTGGACACCCAACGCTCGCAGATCGGTTTCGAGGTGCGCACCCGCTTCGGCCAGCGCATCGAAGGCGTGTTCCCGCACTTCGAGGGCCGCATCGAGATCCTCTCCGATGGCCGCCACCAGGTGCACCTCAAGATGTTCACGCGCTCGGTCGAGATCCCCGGCAAGGCGCGCTATACCGGCTGGATGCGCGGCGAGGAATTCTTCGACGCGGGCCGCCACCCGGTGGTCGAGTTCGACTCGCTGCCGTATTGGCCGGAGACCGTGGAAGAGGGGGGGGACATCAACGGCCGGCTGACCCTGCGCGGGGTCAGCCATCCCGAGAAGCTGAGGGTGGAGAAGGCGGAGTGCGCCCGACCCGGCTATGATTGTGACGTCGTCAGCCGCGGTACCGTGCAGCGAGGCCGGTATGGAATGGACAGCTGGCAGCTTGCCTTGAGTGATCGTGTGACCTTCGTATTGCGAGCGCGCCTGAGCGAGGCGCCGAAACCGTGAACCTCCTGCTGCGTGTACTGGCGCTGGCAACCGTGTTGCTGGGCAGCGGTTGTGCATCGCTGTCCAATACCCAGCGCGACCGCGCCGAAGCGATCGCCGTGCAGGCGCGCTCGACCCAGGTCGACTGCCAGCGCGCCGACCGCTGCGCACAGGACTCGCCGCTGCGGGCGCTGGCCGGCCGGGCGTTCACCGAATCCACCCCGGAGCAACCGCGCCACTACGCCACCCTGCTGGACGAGGGAGAAGGCGCCCTGGTGGCGCGGCTGAACCTGTTGCGCAGCGCCACCCGCAGCATCGACCTGCAGACCTACATCTTCGACAAGGACGACAGCGCCCGGCTGGTCATCGACGAACTGCTGGCTGCATCGCGGCGCGGGGTGAAGGTGCGGGTGCTGATCGACCAGCTCTCGGCGATCTCCGACCTGCAGATCCTCGGCGCGCTGTCCGGCGCCCACCAGAACTTCCAGCTGCGGGTCTACAACCCGACGTTCGGCAAGGCCCGGCTGAACTACTTCGACTATGCCGGCAGCGTGCTGTGCTGCTTCCGGCGCTTCAACCAGCGCATGCACAACAAGCTGCTGGTGATCGACGACGCAATCGGCGTGGTCGGAGGCCGCAACTACCAGGACGACTACTACGACTGGGACCGCGAGTACAACTTCCGCGACCGCGACGTGCTGATTGCCGGCCCCGAGGCGCGTGCGATGGCGGCCAACTTCGATGCCTTCTGGCGTGCCCAGCGCAGCGTGCCGGCCGAGCGCCTGAATGATGTCGGCCGCACCCTGCTGCGCGAGGGCGTGCCGGCGCTGCCCCCCGCCACGTTCCGCCGCCCGGAACGGGTGCAGCGGGTCAGTGCCGAGGCCAATGACATTGACTTCGTCACCCGTTCCTTCGTGGATACCGCGCTGCCAGTGGCCTCGGTGCGCTATGTCGCCGACCTGCCGCGCAAGCACCGGCGCGAGAAGGCCGATGCCCCGCTGGCCGGCCAGCACGTGACCGAGCCCCAGCTGGATGCACTCATTGCCGGTGCGCAGAAGGAAGTGATCCTGCAGACGCCGTACCTGGTGCTGTCCAAGCCGGCGCAGAAGCTGTTCCGCGAGCTGCGCAAGCGCCCGCAGCCACC
The DNA here is from genome assembly GCF_029839005.1 of Stenotrophomonas sp. GD03958. NCBI lineage: Bacteria > Pseudomonadati > Pseudomonadota > Gammaproteobacteria > Lysobacterales > Lysobacteraceae > Stenotrophomonas > Stenotrophomonas sp. GD03958. Next base: position 10,467 of record NZ_JAOBZT010000017.1, read on the forward strand.
GCGCGTGGTGGTGTCGAGCAACAGCCTGGCGGCCACCGACAACCCCATCGTGTATGCGCTGTCGTACAAGTACAAGCGGCGCAACATGCGCGAACTGGGCTTCAACATCTTCGAATACAAGCCGTTCCCGCTGGATGCGCCGGTTGATTACCGCAACCTGCTGCCCGACCCGATCGCCGCCCCCGGGGCAGACGACGACGGCGGCCGCAACCCGCTGATCGGCGGCAGCGCCGCCGGCAGCAATGCCGGGGGGGGCAGCGAGGGGGACCGGGCAACAACGCGCAGGCAGGCAGTGGTGAATCATCCGCGTACCGGCAGTGCCTACCAGAACGCGCGCGAACGCCGCCGCGCGGCCGGCAGCGAGGTGGAAACGCGCCTGCTGCGCACCGAAACGCGGCCCTCGTTCCTGGGCAGCAAGGCGGTCAACAAGCCATTGCCGGTCACCCGCAAGGGCGCGCGCATGGGCCTGCACGCCAAGTCGCTGGTGGTCGACCGCCGCATCGGCGTGGTCGGCACCCACAACTTCGATCCGCGCAGCGAGAACTACAACACCGAAGGCGCGGTGATCATCGATGATCCGGTGTTTGCCGAGCAGCTGGCCGAGAGCATCCTGCGCGATACCCATCCGCAGAACTCCTGGACGGTGGCGCCGCGGGCCAAGCCGCCGGTGCTGTCGGGGCTGAACTACAGCGTCGGCAAAGCCTCCGAAGCGCTGCCGATCCTCGACTTCTGGCCATGGCGCTATGCCACCGACTACGAGTTCAAGCCCGGCCCGGACTGCCCGCAGCCGCTGCCACGGCAGGACCCGGAGTTCCATCGCTGCTACGTTGCCGTCGGCGACTTCCCCGAAGTCAACGTCGGCCCGAAGTGGCTGCTGGTGCGCATGCTGACCGCATTCGGTGCCGGCCTCGTTCCCATTCTCTGAAGGTGACCGCATGACCCAGGTGTTCCGCGAAGCCGTTTCCCTCGAGCAGCTCAATGCGCTCAGCCGCAACACGGCGATCGAATCCCTGGGCATCGTCTTCAGCGCAGCGGGCGAAGACTGGCTGCAGGCCACCATGCCGGTGGACCAGCGCACCCGCCAGCCCTACGGCATCCTGCACGGCGGGGCCTCGGTGGTGCTGGCCGAGACGCTGGGCAGCAGCGCCGGCAACCTGTGCGTGGATACCGCAAAGCAGGTCTGCGTGGGCCTGGAGATCAATGCCAACCACGTGCGGGCGGTGCGCTCGGGGATTGTCACCGGCACCGCCCGCGCACTGCATGTGGGCCGCAGCACCCAGCTGTGGGAGATCCGCATCGAGGACGAGCAGGGTCGCCTGGTATGCATTTCGCGGCTGACCCTGGCGGTGGTGGCGGCCGGCCACGGTTGAGCCCCCGGTCGGGCGTGTTGACGACGGCAGAACCCAGCGTTCCCCACCGATTGCCCCGGTCAATGGCCGTTATGGCCTAAATCGGCTGGCAGCTGCTGCGACGCTCCGGTATCGTGCGCGGATGACTTCCCCCACTCCGGCCCCCCGTGGCGGCGTGGCGCGTGTGTGCCGTTACCTGTACCGCGTACCGCTGCTGTTGGTCCACATCGCCGTGTTCCTGCCGCTGATCCTGATCGGCATGCTTCCGCCGTGGGGCGAGCTGCGCGTGGGCGAGGATACCCTCGGGGCGAAGGTGGTGAACTGGTGGCAGGGGGGCCTGATGTGGATCTTCGGCTTCCGCCTGGTGCAGATGGGCGCGCCGCTGCCCGGTGCCGTGCTGTTCGTGGCCAACCATGTCAGCTGGGTGGACATCTGCATCCTGCACAGCCAGCGCATGATGGGCTTCGTCGCCAAGCGCGAAATCGCCAGCTGGCCCCTGGTCGGCTGGCTCGCTGCGCGCGGGCAGACCATCTTCCACCAGCGTGGCAACACCGAGTCGCTGGGCGGGGTGATGCAGGTGATGGCCGATCGCCTGCGTGGCGGCAAGGCAGTGGGCGTGTTCCCGGAAGGGCGCACCCGCGGTGGCCACGAAGTGGGGCCGTTCCATGCCCGCATCTTCCAGGCCGCGGTTGAAACCGGCGTTCCGGTGCAGCCGGTGGCGCTGGTCTATGGGCTCAAGGGTGACGCACAGACCATCGTGGCATTCGGCCCCGGCGAGAGCTTCTTCGCCAATTTCCTGCGCCTGCTCGGTGAGCCGGCGCGGCGTGCGGAAGTGCACTTCCTGGCACCGATCGGTGCACAGGACCTGGAAGGCCGTCGGCGCATCGCGGAGACCTCGCGCGCGCGCATCGTGGCGGCCATGAGCACCGGTTGAGGGCACGGTGGCCCTGGTTCCGCCACCTGTCCTGGACGCCGGTACGCCGACGCTGCATGCGGCTGACTACCAGCCGCCGCGCTGGCTGCGCAACCCGCACCTGCAGTCGATGCTCAGCTCCAGCCGCATGCGCCTGCAGCGCGGCCTGCTGCTGCTGGCGGCCACCGGCGCGGTCAGCGAAGAGCTGATCCTCGACGGCGGCGATGGCGTGCGCCTGCAGGGCTGGCACAGCCATGTCGAAGGCCGCGAACCCAAGGGCATGGCCCTGCTGCTGCATGGCTGGGAGGGCAGTGCCGAATCCAGCTACATGCGCATGGCGGCCGCGCGCATGATCGAACAGGGTTTCGATGTCGTGCGCCTGAACTTCCGCGACCACGGCAACACCCATCACCTGAACCCCGGCATCTTCCACTCCAACCTGATCGATGAAGTGGTGCATGCCGCAGGAGACATCGCCCAGCGCTGGCCGCAGCTGCCGCTGGTGGCGGCCGGCTACTCACTGGGCGGCAATTTCGTGCTGCGCCTGGCCCTGCGCGCGCCGGCCGCCGGCGTGCCGCTGCTGCGCGTGGCCTCGGTGTGCCCGGTGTTGGACCCGGGGCTGACCATGGAGAGCATCGAGAATGGTCCGGCAATGTACGATTGGTACTTCCGACGCAAATGGGCCGGCTCGCTGCGCCGCAAGCGCGATCTGTTCCCCGAGCTGAGCGACTGCGACGACCGCGTGTTGAAGCTGGATATCCGTGCGCTGACCGCCTGGTTGGTTGAACGGCATACCAGCTTTGGCTCGCTGCAGGCCTATTTCGATGGCTACTCGATTGCCGGTGACCGCCTGTCGGCCCTGCAGGTGCCGGCCGACATCCTGATGGCGCAGGACGACCCGGTGATTCCCTATGCGACCTTCAGCGACTGGCAGCTGCCGCGCCACGCGCGCCTGGAGACCGCCTGCTGGGGAGGCCACTGCGGTTTCCTGGAAAACTGGCGGGGCGACGGCTTCTCCGAACGGTGGGTGGCGCAGCGCCTGCAGCGGGTGCTGGCGGGCTGAACCGGCACCGGCGCGTGGACCGCTACAATGCGGGTTTGCACTCGAACCGGACCGCCATGCAAGACCAGATCATCCAAGCGTTGCGCCAGAACCAGGCCGACCAGGCCGTGCAGCTGGCCCAGGCGTGGACCCGTGACGAACCCGGCCAGGCCGGGGCCCACCGCTGGCTGGCGCTTGCGCTGCAGCAGCAGGGCAAGGCCGAAGATGCCATGGAGGCCCTGCAGCAGGCATTGCAGCTGGCCCCCGATGATGCCCAGCTGCACCTGCAGCACGCTGGCCTGCTGCTTGCCCTGCGCCAGTACCAGGGCGCGGACGAGGCACTGGCGCGCACCACCGGCCTCGACCCGAATTCCTTCGCCGCCTACCTGATGCAGGCGCACCTGGCGGTTGGCCGCAATGACTTCGACGAGGCACAACGCCTGTCCACCCTGGCCTCGCGCGTGGAGCCGGACCACCCCGAGCTGCTGACCATCGACGGCATGATCGCGCTGCGCCGCGATGACCCGGACCGTGCGCTGGTGCTGCTGTCGGCAGCCAACAAGGCCCAGCCGAATGACACCCGCGTGCTCTATGCGCTGGGCTTTGCCTACCTTGGCAAGGACATGCTGGCATTCGCCGAGCAGGCGTTCCGCCGCGTGCTGGAACTGAACCCGGCCATCAGCTCGCTGCATGGCCTTGTGGTGCAGCTGGCGCTGCGCCAAGGCAACGTGCCGGCGGCGGCCGAAGCCATGGAGGTGGCCCTGCGGCAGCCGGAGCTGGACGTGCCGGCGATGCGGCGCCTGGCCGGTGAGCTGGCGTTGCGCAACGGCCAGCCGCTGCAGGCGCTGGACCATCTGCTGCCCTTGCTGGAAGCGATCCCCGATGACCGCCAGCTGCTGCAGCTGCTGCTGATGTCCTGGCAGCGCCTTGGCCGCGAAGACGAGGCGCGTGCACGCCTCGACGCTGCCCTGGAGCAGCACCCGCAGCTGCATGATCTGTGGCTGGCGCGCCTGGCCGTGGAAGAAGTTGGCAGCCCCGCTGCCGCGGCGACCGTTGAACGCTGGATGGACGCCATGCCGGGCCACCTGCCGGCGCTGGAAGCACGCCTGCGCCTGCACGACATGGTGGGCGAGCACGAGCAGGCCGAAGCCATTGCCGAGCGTATCGTCAGCATTGAACCGGGCCGTGTCAGTGGCGAAACCCGCCTGGTTGAAGGGTTGCTGCAGCGTGATCCGCCTGCTGCAGTGGCCCGCGTGCAGGCGCTGGTCGAGCAGGCGCCGGAAGCGCATCGCGCCGATCTGCGCACCTGGATGGGCGAGATCCAGGACCGTGCCGGCCAGCCGCAGGAGGCCCTGCGTACCTGGCTGTCGCTGCAGGCCGACCAGGCCCCGCAACGCCTGCCGCTGCCACCGCAGGCCAAGTCTCCGCCAAGCTGGCCGGAGAAGGGTGAGATTGACGGCAACACCAGTTCCGCGCCGATCTTCCTCTGGGGCGCGCCGGGCTCGGGCGTGGAGCGCGTGGCGACCGGCCTGGCGGCCGCCAGCCCGGTGCTGCGCAGCGACCGCTACACCAGCAACCCGCCCGACGATGCGTTCCAGAACTACAACACGCTGCAGGATCTCGCTTCGGGCGTACTGACGCCGGAGCGGCTGGTGCAGCGTTGGCGCGAACAGCTGCCGGCGCGTGGCCTGCAGAGCGATACCGTCATCGACTGGCTGCTGTGGTGGGACAACGCCCTGCTGTGGGCGTTGCGCCCGCAGCTGCCGCAGGGGCGACTGGTGCTGGTGCTGCGTGATCCGCGCGACATGCTGCTGGACTGGGTGGCCTACGGTGCCGCCGCGCCGCTGGCGATGACCTCGCTGGCCGAAGCCAGTGAATGGCTGACCCGCGCGCTGAACCAGATTGCCACGCTGCATGAGGACGACCTGTACCCCCACGTGCTGCTGCGCATCGACCAGGTCGGCAACGATCCGCAGGCGATGGCCGAACTGCTGGGCCGCCTGTTCGAGCGGCCGATGCCGCCGGCGGCGCAGTTGGGCGCGCCGCGCTTCCCGCCCGGCCACTGGCGCAACTACCGCGACGTGATGAGCGCCGCCTTCGCCCAGCTCACCCCGGTTGCGGTGCGCCTGGGTTACCCGGAAGAGTGAGGAGATCCTGATGCAGCTGACCAGTAACAGCCTGACCAATGGCGCACCGATTGATCGTGAGTTCGCCGCCGGCGATGCCAATGGTTTTGCGCCCGACCGCAACCCGCACCTTGCCTGGAACGGGGCGCCGGCCGGCACCCGCTCGTTCCTGCTGGTGTGCGTGGACCCGGACGTGCCGACCGTGCCGGAGACGGTTGGCCGCAGCGACATGAGCGTGCCGCGTGACCAGCCACGTTGCGATTTCGTGCACTGGGTGATGGCCGATATTCCGGCCTCGGTGCAGGAGATCGCCGCAGGAAGCTGCAGCGACGGCTTCGTGGTGAAGGGAAAGCCCGCACCCGCCGGTCCGGCCGGCAGCCGCCAGGGCCTGAACGACTTCACCGGCTGGTTCGCGGGCAACCCGGATATGGCCGGTGATTACCTGGGCTATGACGGCCCGTATCCGCCGTTCAACGACGAGCGCATGCACCGCTATTTCTTCCGGGTATTCGCGCTGGACGTGGCGTCGCTGGACCTGCCGCAGCGCTTTACCGCCGCCGACGCGTACCGCGCCATGCACGGCCACGTGCTGGCCGAAGCCGCACTGCACGGCACCTACACGTTGAACCCGGCGCTGTAACCGCAACCCCGGTAGCGCCGGCCGCTGGCCGGCGTTGCTTTCGGTAGCGTCGAGCCATGCTCGGCTGCTTTTCCCGATAGACAGCAGCCGAGCATGGGCTCGGCTCTACAACGCACAACGAAGAAGGGCGACCTCGCGGCCGCCCTTCAAGTGCCAGCCGACTAACAGTCGGCTCTACATCACTTCTCGATGGCCGACTCGACCACCATGTCCAGCACGTACGCCTGCGACGGCGCATCGGCCGGCGGGTTCTTCACCTCGTAGCGCTTCACGCGCACCACGTTGCGCACGCCGTCTTCGTGGGTGTAGCCCTCGATGGTGCCGTAGAAGTTCTCGAACTTGCCCGGCTCGCCCTGCTTCAGGCCCTTGTCGTCGAACTTCACTTCGCGCACCTGCAGGCACTGGTAGTCCGGGATCAGCGGGTGCGAGCACTTCTCGGTCTTCGCGGCCACCTCCAGGAACACGGTTTCGCCGGCGCCGCCGTAACGGGTTTCAGCGGTCGGTTCCGGGTTGAAGACCAGCGTGTCGCCCTTGGCGGTGGTCAGGGTCAGCCTGCCATCAGCGTCCTGCTCGGCCTTCAGTTCGCCCTGCAGCCGGCTCGACACGGCCTCGTCCAGCGCCATCAGCGCCTTGTCGGTGCAGGCCATCATGGTCGAGGCCATCGCACTGACCGTCAGCTTGCCAGCGTCGAAGGTGTAACCACCGCCCATGCGGTTGCAGGTGTTGCTGACCGACAGGCGACCGTCAGTGAAGTCGAGGGTGACCGGCTTGTCCTGGCGGGCGAACAGCGCGTCGATGCGCTTGCCGTCGGCGCCGGTGGCCTGCTGCAGCAGCCAGTGCTGGCTCTGCAGGCGCTGCGCATCCAGATGCGCCAGCGTCTGCTGGTCCGCTGCCTTGGCCGCGGCCGGGGCCACGTCATCGCCGCCGGTGCCGGCCGGGGCCGGGGTCTGGCTGCACGCGGCCATCAAGGCCAGCGGGAGGAGCAGGGTGAGCTTGCGGTTCATGGTGATTCTCCTTGGGGAACCGTGGGGGAAACGGGGTGGGGCCGGCATTGGGGTTACCGTGCCCCGGTGCTGTTCAGCTGCCGGAGGGCAACCACAGCAGCAGCGCCGCGCCCAGCGCGATGCGGTAGAGGGCGAAGGCCGTGAACCTGTGCGACTTGATGTAGCCCATCAGCCACTTCACTACGACGAAGCCGGTGACGGCCGCGGCAAGGAAGGCCACGCCCACCTCGGTCCAGTTCTCGCTGCCCAGCTGCCCGTCCCTGGCCAGTTCCAGGAAGGTGTAGGCACTGGCGGCGAACATGGTGGGAATGCCGACCAGGAACACGAATTCGGCCGCCGCTGCGCGGCGGCTCAGGCCCAGCAGCATGGCCAGGAAGATCGCCGAGGCCGAGCGCGAGGTACCGGGGAACACGCCCGCCACCACCTGCGCCAGGCCGACGCCGATCGCCACGGTCCAGGTCACCTGGTCGCGGTCAGGCAGGCGCGCGGTGTAGGCCTCCACCAGCAGCATCCAGACACCGCCGATGATCAGCGCCCAGGCCACAGGACTGACCGTCTCCGGCAGCGACCAGCCGGCTTTGCGTACCACCAGGCCGACCACGGCGGTGACCAGGAAGGCCGCCCCCAGCTTGAATACATACTCCCGGTTCCCGCGCTGGTTGAAGCCGGTGGCCAGCTGCAGCAGGCGCTGGCGGAACACCAGCACCACCGCGACGATCGCGCCGGCCTGGATGACGATGTTGAAGAAGTCCGAACGGGCACCCAGCCAGTGCTGGGCGATGAGCAGGTGGCCGGTGCTGGAGATCGGCAGGAATTCGGTCAAGCCTTCGAGGATGCCCAGCAGCAGGGCAGAGAGCAGGTCGGACATGGACGGTGCGGGCACGCGCGGGAGGAAGGAAGAAGGCGAGAGGATAGACGATCCCTGCTGCACCAAATGGGTGCGCCTGCTGCCGACTGCACCCGTTTGGTGCGCGCTGTTCCGCACCGGTGCGGGGCGGGCTTAGGGAAATCAACGACTTGCGGGTCGCAAGAAGTTGGCACGGTCATTGCTGTACCTCAGCAGGCATTCATCCCCATCCGAGGTCGTACCGATGTCCGTGGAAAACGTTGAGAAGCTGATCAAGGACAACCAGATCGAATTCGTCGATCTGCGTTTCGTGGACATGCGTGGCGTCGAGCAGCACGTCACCTTCCCGGTCAGCATCGTCGAGCCGTCGCTGTTCGAAGAAGGCAAGATGTTCGACGGCAGCTCGATCGCCGGCTGGAAGGGCATCAACGAATCGGACATGGTGCTGCTGCCGGACCCGTCCAGCGCCTACGTCGATCCGTTCTACGCCGATCCGACCCTGGTGATCAGCTGTGACATCCTCGATCCGGCCACCATGCAGGCCTATGGCCGCTGCCCGCGCGGCATCGCCAAGCGTGCCGAGGCCTACCTGAAGTCCTCCGGCATCGCCGAAACCGCGTTCTTCGGTCCGGAGCCGGAATTCTTCATCTTCGACTCGGTCCGTTTCGCCAACGAAATGGGCAACACCTTCTTCAAGGTCGACTCGGAAGAAGCGGCATGGAACAGCGGCGCCAAGTATGACGGCGCCAACAGCGGCTACCGTCCCGGCGTGAAGGGCGGCTACTTCCCGGTTCCGCCGACCGACACCCTGCACGACCTGCGCGCCGAGATGTGCAAGACCCTCGAACAGGTCGGCATCGAAGTGGAAGTGCAGCATCACGAAGTGGCCACCGCCGGCCAGTGCGAGATCGGCACCAAGTTCAGCACCCTGGTGCAGAAGGCCGACGAGCTGCTGCGCATGAAGTACGTCATCAAGAACGTCGCGCATCGCAACGGCAAGACCGTCACCTTCATGCCCAAGCCGATCGTCGGTGACAACGGCAGCGGCATGCATGTGCACCAGTCGCTGTCCAAGGGCGGCACCAACCTGTTCTCCGGTGACGGCTACGGTGGCCTGAGCCAGCTGGCGCTGTGGTACATCGGCGGCATCTTCAAGCACGCCAAAGCCATCAATGCCTTCGCCAACTCGGGCACCAACAGCTACAAGCGCCTGGTGCCGGGCTTCGAGGCGCCGGTGATGCTGGCCTACTCGGCCCGCAACCGTTCGGCCTCGTGCCGCATTCCGTGGGTGTCCAATCCGAAGGCGCGCCGCATCGAAATGCGCTTCCCCGACCCGATCCAGTCCGGCTACCTGACCTTCACCGCGCTGATGATGGCCGGCCTGGACGGCATCAAGAACCAGATCGACCCGGGTGCACCGAGCGACAAGGACCTGTACGACCTGCCGCCGGAGGAAGAGAAGCTGATCCCGCAGGTCTGCTCCTCGCTGGACCAGGCGCTGGAAGCGCTGGACAAGGACCGCGAGTTCCTGAAGGCCGGCGGCGTGATGAGCGATGACTTCATCGACGGCTACATCGCGCTGAAGATGCAGGAAGTGACCAAGTTCCGCGCGGCCACCCACCCGCTGGAATACCAGCTGTACTACGCGAGCTGACCGGGCGCGATGGCGGTGGGTTCCCCCTCCCACCCGCCGCCATCGCTTCCGTTCTCGCGGCTGGGGAGCCGCAGGGCGGGCGCAGGCCCGCCGTTGTAGAGCGGACTGTCAGTCCGCTGCATTGGAACGCGGGCCATTGGCCCGCTTATCCAGGGGCAAGAGAGAGACCGGATACGCGACCAGGGCCGCCCTCCCTCCCGCGTCGGTCGTGCAAGGAGAGAGGCACGGCCGTCCCGGCCCTGTACGTGTCCGGTGCAACAGCCACGGTCATCGTCCTGATGACCCGTGGTTGCCTGATGCCAACGCGCGCTGGCGCGCTGGCCCCATCCACCCTCGGGACATGCGCATGAAACTGATCTCCGCCATCATCCGACCGTTCAAGCTCGACGAGGTCCGCGAGGCCCTGTCCGATGCAGGCGTGTCGGGCATCACCGTGACCGAAGTGAAAGGTTTCGGTCGCCAGAAGGGCCACACCGAGCTGTATCGCGGTGCCGAGTACGTTGTCGACTTCCTGCCCAAGATCAAGATCGAAACCGTCGTCACCGACGAACGTGCCGACGCGGTGATCGAAGCGATCCAGTCGTCTGCCGGCACCGGCAAGATCGGTGACGGCAAGATCTTCGTGACCGCTGTCGAGCAGGTCATCCGCATCCGCACCGGCGAAATCGGCGCCGACGCGCTGTAAGCCCCCTTCCGGAGACTCCCCCATGAAGATGCGCCTTCTCACCGGGTGGCAAGCCCGGTTCCATCTGGTGTGCCTGTTGATGCTGCTCAGCGCGCTGGCCGCTGGTGCCTGGCCGGGCAGCGCCCACGCCCAGGCACAGGTGTCGCCGCTGCCGAGCGAAACCGTGGCGGTCGAGCCGCTGCACGATCCGGCCGCCACCGCCGCCGCGCCGGCCGTGGCCGAAGCGGCCGCTGCCTATGATCGTGGCGACGTCGCCTGGATGCTCACATCCACCCTGCTGGTGCTGTTGATGGTGGTTCCAGGCCTGGCCCTGTTCTATGGCGGCCTGGTGCGTTCGAAGAACGTGCTGTCGGTGCTCAGCCAGATCCTGGTGGTGTTCTCGCTGGTGCTGCTGCTGTGGGTGGCCTATGGCTACAGTGCGGTGTTCAGCGCCGGCAATCCGTTCTTCGGCTCGTTCACCGAATTCGCCTTCCTCAAGGGCTTCACTCCGGAGTCGGTAGGCAATACGCCGATCAAGGGCCTGCCGGATTACCTGTTCGTCGCCTTCCAGTCGACCTTCGCCGGCATCACCACCGCGCTGATCGTCGGTGCCTTCGCCGAGCGCATCAAGTTCCGTGCGGTGCTGCTGTTCTCGGCACTGTGGTTCACCCTCAGCTACATCCCGATGGCGCACATCGTCTGGGGCGGCGGCTACCTGGGTGAACTGGGCGCGATCGACTTCGCCGGTGGCACCGTGGTCCACATCAATGCGGGCGTGGCCGGCCTGGTCGGCGCGTGGTTCGTCGGCAAGCGCCTGGGCTACGGCCAGACCGCGCTGAAGCCGCACAACGTACCGTTTACCTACATCGGCGCCATGCTGCTGTGGGTAGGCTGGTTCGGCTTCAACGCCGGTTCCGCCGCTGCGGCCGATACGGTGGCCTCGCTGGCCTTCCTCAACACCGTGCTGGCCACCGCCGCCGCCGTGCTCGGCTGGACCTTGGTGGAAGCGATCGGCAAGGGCAAGCCGTCGGCGCTGGGTGCAGCCTCGGGTGCGGTGGCCGGCCTGGTCGGCATCACCCCGGCCTGTGGCACGGTCGGCCCGCTTGGCGCGATCGTGATCGGCTTCGTCGCCGGCGTGATCTGCGTGTGGGGCGTGACCGGCCTCAAGCGCCTGCTGAAGGTGGACGACACCGCCGACGTGTTCGGTGTGCATGGTGTCGGCGGCATCGTCGGCGCGATCCTCACCGGCGTGTTCAGCGCGCAGTCGCTGGGCGGCACCAAGGCCGATCTGGATATCGGCCACCAGGTGTGGGTGCAGGTGGTCAGCGTCGGCCTGACCGTGCTGTGGTCGGCGGTGGTGACCGCGGTCATCCTGCTGCTGGTAAAGGTCGTGGTGGGCCTGCGCGTGACCGAAGAAGCAGAGCGCACTGGCCTGGATGTGACTTCGCACGGCGAGTCTGCCTACGAGGCCTGAGGTAGCGGCGTACTGACGTGGTGGGTGCCGACCGTTGGTCGGCACTTCCCCTGTCCTGGTTCTGGTAGGTGCCAAGCTTGCTTGGCACAGGGTCCAGGTCTGCTCTGGTGGGTGCCGACCATTGGTCGGCACAGCCGGAGTGGCGCATCCACGCCTGGCGTGGATCAACAGAATCTACCTTGTGACATGCACCCTCGCGCCAGATCGCGCACAATCAGGCCATGCCTCCGATCCGCACCACACTGATGCTCTCGGCCTGCCTGTTGCTGGCCGCCTGCGCTTCCACGCCACGGGAAACGCGTAACCCGCTCGCCACCTGGGTGCCTTCGCCCAACCAGAACGCGCGCACGCCGGTCATCATCGTCATCCACCACACCGAGCAGAAATCGGTGCAGCAGAGCCTGCATACGCTGCGTACCGCCAACAGCGGTGGACCGGTCAGCGCGCACTACCTGATCGGCGCCGATGGCCATCGCTACCAGCTCGTCGCCGATGAGCGCCGTGCCTGGCATGCCGGCGCCGGGCGCTGGGGCACCATCACCGATCTCAACTCGGCCTCGATCGGCATCGAGCTCGACAACGATGGCCGCAGCCCGTTCAGTGCGGCGCAGATCGAATCGCTGATCGTGCTGCTGCGCGACCTCACCACCCGCCTGAACATCCCGCCGCGCCAGGTGATCGCCCACGCCGACCTGGCACCGACGCGCAAGCAGGATCCGAGCCGCTTCTTCCCGTGGCAACAGCTGGCCGAGGCCGGCTTCGGCGTGTGGCCGCGCGCGGCCGACGGCGCGGCACCGGAAGGCTTCGACGCGTGGAATGCGCTGGCCCGCTTCGGCTATCCACTGGACAACCGAGAAGCCACCGCCGCCGCCTTCCACCGCCGTTTCCGTGGCCGCGACGACCTGCCCAAGACGCTGGATGCCGAGGACGCCCGCATCCTGCATTCGTTGCTGCTGCAGATGCCGTGACTCCGCGCATGAACGCTTGACCCCGCGCCGGGTTGCCGCCCAGCGGCCGGCCCGCCACCATGGCGGCATGACCGATTCCGCTACCTTCTTCAAGCGCAAGCACTGGACCCTGTTGGCAGCGGCGGTGCTCGCCGGTTGCGCCACCACCGCTCCCCGCACGGGTTCCGAAGCGCCCGCGCCGACCTCAGCGCCGGCGGCCACCTACGCCAGGGTCGACTGGAAAGCCCTGCCAGCGGTCTCAAACAGCGATCTGCAGGCCGGCTTCGTTGCCTGGCGCAGCAGCTGCACCCGCCTGAAGAACGACGCTGTCTGGGCCAAGCCCTGTGCCACCGCCGCAGCCGTGTCAGACAAGGACCCGGCCGCGATCCGCCAGTTCCTGCAGCGCGACCTCGATGCCTATGCGCTGCGTGCCGGTGGCCATCAGGCCGATGGATTGATCACCGGTTACTACGAGCCGATCTACCCCGGCAGCCTTACCCGTACCGATAAGGCCACGGTGCCGGTGTACGGCACGCCGGATGATCTGATCGTGGTGCAGCTGGACAGCCTCTACCCGGAACTGAAGGGCAAGCGCCTGCGCGGGCGGGTTGAGGGCAAGGTGCTCAAGCCCTATGACGATGCCGGCACCATCGCCGCCAAAGGCGTAAAGGCGCCGGTGCTGGCCTGGCTGACCGACCCGATGGACCTGCAGCTGCTGCAGATCCAAGGGTCCGGCCGCGTGCGCCTGGCTGATGGCACGCAGGTGCGGCTGGCCTATGCCGAGCAGAACGGCCACCCCTATCGCGCGATCGGTCGCTGGCTGGTGGACCAGGGCCAGCTGAAGAAGGAAGACGTCACCATGGACGCGATCCGCGCCTGGGCCCGGGCCCATCCCGCGCGCGTGCAGGAACTGCTGCGCAGCAACCCCAGCTACGTGTTCTTCGTGCGCACTCCGGACAGCCCGGAAGGTCCGCGTGGTTCACTGAACGTACCGCTCACCGCCGGCTACAGCGTGGCGGTGGATCGCACCGTGGTACCGCTGGGCAGCCTGCTGTGGCTGTCCACCACGCGCCCGGACGGCAGCCCGGTGGTGCGCCCGGTGGCCGCGCAGGACACTGGCGGTGCCATCGCCGGCGAAGTGCGCGCCGACCTGTACTGGGGCAGCGGCGAAGCCGCCGGCAAGCTGGCCGGCGACATGAAGCAGAAGGGCAACATCTGGATGTTGTGGCCGAAGGGCGTGGCGTTGCCAGCGCCGGCCCGCTGAAGCGCCCACCTGCGCGCTGCGAGGTCGGGCGATAATGGCGCCATTCCGCACTTTCCGGCCGCGCCAGCGGCCAGGGCTCCTGCAATGACCTACTCAAAGCACAACGCAAAAACCGGCGCGAAGTCCGCCGCGAAGTCCGCCGCAAAGAAGTACTACAAGCACTGGGCCGAATCGGGCCTGGGCAAGGGCAACGTGCTGATGGAAGCGCGCGGCGAGAAGATCGTGCGGCAGGTGGAAATCTACGGCACCAGGATGGTCTGGGCCGACGAGCATGCCCACAGCGACGACCGCTTCCTGCTGGCCGACCAGCCGGTGTCGTTCCTGGATTTCGACGAGGACGACGAAATCTCCGCGCGTGAATTCGAAGCCGCCTGGAAGAAGGCACGGGAAGCCACCGGCTACCCGGTGTAATCCCCCCGGCTCCCGCCCTTGTAGCGCCGAGCTTTGCTCGACGCTGCAAGAGCGGGCGCGTGAAATGTTATATTATTACATTTCACCGTAACCGCCCCTTCCCATGACTCCCACCCTTTTGGCCGCCTTGGCGGCCGCGCCGTTCGCCCCTGAAGCTTTCGCACAGTCCGCCGATGCCGCGCTCACCCTCGGCAAGGTGCAGGTGCACCAGCACGGCGAAGGCCAGCTCAGTGCACACCAGGTACTGACTTCGGTGGACGTGCTCGGCGCGGACCAGATCGAAGACCGCAACGTCTCGCACAGCTGGGAGCTGCTGGGGCAGATGCCCGGCATCCAGCTCACCGAAACGCGGCAGGGTGCCGAATCGGGCAAGGTCAGCTTCCGCGCCTTCAACGGCGAGGGCTACCTCAACGCGATCAAGACCCTCATTGACGGCATCCCCAGCAACGTCAACAGCGGCAACCAGCGCTTCATCGACATGCTGTTCCCGCTGGACATCAGCTACATCGAAGTGGTGCGCGGTACCAACGACCCGCGCTACGGCCTGCACAACATCGGCGGCAACGTGAACTTCGGTACGCGCCAGGGCGGCACCTACACCGACGCGCGACTGGCGTATGGCAGCTACAACACCCGAGATGCACAGCTGGCAGTCGGCCGCGAAGCCAATGGCTTCGCGCAGAACTATTTCGTCGGCACCCAGGCCAGCGACGGCTACCGCGATCACGATGCCTCGAAGAAGTATTCGCTGGGCGGCAAGTGGTTCCATGGCTCGCTGGACGACGGCCTGCGCGTGGGCCTGACCGCGCGCGCCTACCACCATGAGGCCGACGAACCGGGCTTCATGACCGCCGAGGAACTGCGCACGCACCGTCGTGGCAGCGAGCTGCGCAACGGCAACGATGGTGATGACCGCGACATGCGCCAACTGGCCGCGCACCTGGACATGAAACTGTCCGACGCGCTCACCTTCGGCACGCGGCTGTACTACAGCCGCTATGAAGACGACCGCCGCGTGACCTTCAGCGACGTGCCCAACGGCAACCTGCCGCGCCAGCGCCGCGCGTGGGACGAGCGGCAGCATGGCCTGCTCACCACGCTCACCTGGCAGGCCAGGCCCACGCTTACCGTCGAGGGTGGCCTGAACTACGAGCAGCAGGACAACGGCTACATCCGCGAGCGCTACGCCTACGCCGAACCCACCGACTTCAGGCAGCCACCGGCGCGGGTGCAGAACAATGATCGCCACAGCTTCGACAACTGGGGCGCCTACGTGCAGGCGGTCTACCAGCCCGTCGAAGCCTGGAAGGTCGTGCCGGCCTATCGCGTCGACCGCTTCAGCGGCCGCACCCACCTGGTGAACGGCGTCAGCGGCCGCCTGCAGGACTACGGCACGATCGGCCAGCCCAAGCTGAGCATCATCCACAGCCTGGGCCAGACCACCCACGTCTACGCGAACTGGGGCCGCACCTTCCAGGTGCTGACCGGGTCCACCGCACCGGCCTACCTCACCCCGGGACAGGCACCGATGCAGCCGTCCACCAACACCGGCATGGAGCTGGGCCTGAAGTTCCAGCCGTTCGCGGGCGCCCAGGCACGTCTGGCGGCATGGCAGCAGGACGCGGAAAACGAGGTATCCAACATGCCGGCCACCGGCACCACGGTCATTCTGGGCAAGACCCGCCGGCGCGGCGTGGATGCGCAGTTGAGCCTGCAACTGGGCGACGACTGGACGGTGTGGGCGTCGCACGCCTACCAGGAAGCGAAGATCACCCGCGACGACCGCGATGCCGGCGTTTCCCTGCAGGGCCGGGAAGTGGCCGCCACCCCGCGCCACATCAGCAATCTGGGCGTGGATTACCGCGCCGGTGATGCGCTGCGGCTGGGCCTGCAGGCGCGTGCGCAGGGCGATTACTACCTGGAAGAGCGCAACGTAGCCGGCAAGTTCGGTGGCTTCGCCGTGCTCGACCTCAGTGCTGCCTACCAGCTCACCCCGCGATTCAGCGTGGACCTGCAGCTGAAGAACGCCACCAATCGCCAGTACGCCTACGCCTGGTACGACAGCTTCTTCTGGGACAGCGCCCGCCCGATGTTCTCGCCGGCCCCGGGACGCAGTGTGTTCGTCGGCCTCAACATGAAGCTGTAACCGGCCACGCATCTGGTAGTGGTCGAGCTCGCTCGACCTGCGGCAGGGGCCGGAGCCCTTTTCTGGCGGAACGTGCTCTGACCCCGGCCCCCGCGTTTTGCACTACATTGGTGCAATGTCCGACCCCGCACCACCGCCGACCCTTGAAGCCCTGGGCACGCCACTGGCGTGGGCCGGGGCCGATGGCCGCATCATCGGCTGCAATCCGGCCTTCGGCCGCTGGCTGGGCGTCAGCGGGCGCCGCCTGCTGGGCCAGCCGCTGGCTGCACTGGAAGTGCAGGGCGAAGCGCTGGCCCATTTCCTGGCACGCGATGAGCGCGACAGCCTGCGCCTGAACCGGTTGGCGCTGGCGGTGCCCGGCGAGGCGCCGCGCTTCGCCGAGGGCTGGATGAGCCGCCGCGACGATGGCGGCTGGTTGCTGGAGGCACATCCGGTCGACGAATTCCCTGGGTTGGACCCGACGCAGGCCCTGCCCAGCGCGCTCAGCGCGGCGCTGAAGGGTCTGGCCCACGAGCTGCGCAACCCGCTGGCCGGGTTGAAGGGTGCGGCCCAGCTGCTGGCCCGCCGCGCGGCCCAGCGCGAGGCCAGCGAACGCGAACTGATCGAACTGATCGGCTCGGAGATCGAGCGCCTCAACGGCCTGCTCGACCAGCTGCTGTCGCCGGCCCCGGCCGCACCCCACGCCGAACTGAACATCCATGCCGCGCTGGAACGCGTGCTGCGCCTGGCCGAGAACGAGGCCGGCTGGGCAGTACGCCTGCAGCGCGACTACGACCCCAGCATTCCCGAATTCCGTGGCGACGCCGACCGTCTTACCCAGGCGGTGTGGAACCTGGTGCGAAACGCAATCCAGGCCGATGCCGGCAGCATCACCCTGCGCACCCGCGTGGAGCATGGCGCGCGCATCGCCGAGCAGCTG
Source organism: Stenotrophomonas sp. GD03958 (assembly GCF_029839005.1). Classification (NCBI taxonomy): domain Bacteria; kingdom Pseudomonadati; phylum Pseudomonadota; class Gammaproteobacteria; order Lysobacterales; family Lysobacteraceae; genus Stenotrophomonas; species Stenotrophomonas sp. GD03958. Next base: position 27,867 of record NZ_JAOBZT010000017.1, read on the forward strand.
CACACGCTGGCGTTGCGCCTGGAAATTGCCGACGACGGCCGTGGTGTACCCGAGGAACTGGCCGAGCACCTGTTCCTGCCGCTGGTCAGTGGCCGCGCCGAAGGCACTGGCCTGGGCCTGGCGCTGGCCCAGCAGGTGGCGCGCGAGCACCGCGGCACGCTGACCTACCGCTCGCGCCCGGGCCATACCGTGTTCACCCTGCTGCTGCCGATTGTCAGTGGCGCCGCCCCGGCCGAGGAGGCCCCGCGCGATGTCTGAGTCTTCTTCGTCCCCGCAGCGCATCTGGGTGGTCGATGACGATCGTGCCGTGCGCTTCGTGCTGTGCACCGCGCTGCGCGAGGCGGGCTACCAGGTCGTCGATTTCGACAGCGCTGCGGCAGCCCTGCAGGCCCTGGGCGAAGGCGCGCCGCCGGCGCTGCTGTTCACCGATGTGCGCATGCCTGGCGACGATGGCCTGGTGCTGCTGGACAAGCTCAAGGCCGCGTTGCCGCAGCTGCCGGTGGTCGTGATGTCGGCCTACACGGATGTCGCCAGCACGGCCGGTGCGTTCCGCGGCGGCGCGCATGAATTCCTGTCCAAGCCGTTCGACCTGGACGATGCCGTGGCGCTGGCGCAGCGCGTGCTGCCGGCGGTGGCGCCGGCACTGGCAGCGCCCACGCCTGCGCCGGAAGCGCATGGCGACCAACCGCCGCAACTGGTGGGTGAGACGCCGCCGATGCGCGCGCTGTTCCGCGCCATCGGTCGCCTGGCGCAGGCGCCGCTGGCGGTGCTGATCACCGGCGAGACCGGCACCGGCAAGGAGCTGGTGGCCAATGCGTTGCATCGCGAATCGCCGCGCGCGCAGGGTCCGTTCGTCGCGCTCAATACCGCTGCAATCCCATCCGAGCTGCTGGAAAGTGAGCTGTTCGGCCATGAAGCCGGCGCCTTCACCGGCGCGCAGCGCCGCCATACCGGCCGCTTCGAGCAGGCCGATGGCGGCACGCTGTTCCTGGATGAGATCGGCGACATGCCGCTGCCGTTGCAGACCCGGTTGCTGCGCGTGCTGGCGCAGGGCGAGTTCTTCCGCGTCGGTGGCCGCGAACTGATCCGCGTCGATGTGCGCGTTGTGGCCGCCACCCACCAGGACCTGGAAGGGCTGGTCGCGCAGGGGAAGTTCCGCGCGGACCTGCTGCACCGCCTCGACGTGGTGCGCCTGCAGCTGCCGCCGCTGCGCGAGCGCCGTGAAGACATCGCGCAACTGGCCAGCACCTTCCTGGCCGCCGCCGCACGCAGGCTGGACACGCCGCCCAAGCGCCTGACCGCCGCCGCACTGCAGGCGCTGCGCGAGCACGACTGGCCCGGCAACGTGCGCGAACTGGAAAACGTGTGCTGGCGGATGGCCGCGCTGGCCGCCGCCGACACCATCGGCGTGGCCGACGTCGATACCGCGCTGAACCGTTCGCGGGGCCGTCGCGGCAGCACCAGCAGCGCCGATCCAGGCCAGTGGGAAGCGCTGCTGGCCGAATGGGCGCGCCGCCAGCTCGCCGAAGGCGTGGAAGGGCTGCATGCGCAGGTGCGCGAGCGGGTCGACCATGCGCTGCTGGAAGCGGCGCTTCAGATCACCCATGGCCGCCGCGCCGAAGCCGCTGCCCGCTTGGGCCTGGGCCGCAATACCCTTACCCGCAAGCTGGGCGCTGGCCGCCGCCGCGGGGGCCATTGAACGGTCCCTGCACGCGGTCCTCGCGCCCGCTTGCCGAACTGTTGATCGTTCATGGACGATGCAACGCTTAGTGTCATCTGCAAGGAGTCTTTGATGCGTCTGTCCTTTGCCATCCTGCCGTTGTCCGCCGCCGTGCTGCTGTCTGCCTGCGGCAGCGCGCCGAAAAAGACCGAACCTACTCCGCCGCCGCCGACCGTGGTCAGCGCAGCGAAGCAGGGCGAGGCCAATCTTGCGCCGGCCTCGGCCAGCATTGTCAGTGGCCGCATCGCACTGATGGTGGAGCCCGGCGGCATGCACATCACCGGCCTGGTCGGTGGCCTGCAGCCGATGCAGCAGGCCGGCTTCCACATCCACGAGCGCGGCGACTGCAGTGCGGTGGATGCCAGCAGTGCCGGCAATCACTTCAATCCCGGTGGCGCTGCGCATGGCCGCGCTGGCACCGGCAAGCACCACCTGGGCGACATGGACAATCTGCGTGCCGACGCCCAGGGCCGCGCCAACGTCGATATCCACCTCAAGGGCGTTACCCTTGGCGGAGGCGCCGCCACCGATATCGCCGGACGTGCACTGGTCGTGCATGCCAACGCCGACGACTATCGCAGCCAGCCCGCCGGCAATGCCGGCGTTCGCATCGCCTGTGGCGTGATCCGGGTCGTCCGCTGATCACTGCAGGCAACATCCAGGGAGAGATTCCAATGCGTCTGATCCACACTTCGCTGTTTGCAGCCATCGCCGCGCTGGGCCTGGCGGCCTGCGGCCAGCAGCCGGCCGCTCCGCAGACGGAAACCCCGCCGGCCGCCCCGGCCGAGGGCGCCACCACCGAACCGGCCACAACGCCGGCACCCGCTGCCGCCCCGGCAGCCGATGCGTCGGCCACCGCCGAACTGGCACCGACCCAGGGCAACGAGACCAAGGGCAGCGTCACCTTCAAGGTGGTTGATGGCAAGGTGCACGTGACCGGCCAGGTTACGGGCCTGAAGCCGGGTAGCGAGCACGGTTTCCACATCCACGAGAAGGGCGACTGCAGCGCGCCGGACGGCATGAGTGCCGGCGGCCACTTCAACCCGGGCAAGCAGGACCACGGAAGCGTGGCGGCCGATCCGCACCACGGCGGCGACATGCCCAACATCAAGGCCGACGACAAGGGCGTGGCCACCATCGACGGCCCGGTGTCGAGCAACGTCAACATCGGCAAGGGTGATGACTTCGACATCATCGGCCGCGGCCTGATCGTCCACGCCGATGCGGATGACTACAAGACCCAGCCGACCGGCAACGCCGGCGCGCGCCTGGCGTGTGCGGTGATCCAGAAGGTCCCGTAAGGGCGCTTTTGCTGGAAACGGAAAACGCCGGCGCAAGCCGGCGTTTTTCTTTGCATCGCTTCCTGTAGAGCCGAGCCCATGCTCGGCTGCTCTTCGGTGGACCTGAGCCGAGCATGGGCTCGGCGCTACAGCAATACGCACGGCGGTCGCGCCCCGGCGAAACGCAATTGCACGGTAGCGCCGGGCCATGCCCGGCGGTGCGCATCCGCAGATCAGCGCGACAGCAACTCGCGCGCGTCCTGCCCGGCCTCGCAGTGCACGAACAGCACCGGCACGCCGTGTGCCTCCAGCACCGCAGCCATCTGCCGCTGGCGCATCAGGAACTGTTCGTAGATGCCCTTCAGGCGGTCGCAATCGTTCTTGCTGTGGTTGTAGTGCGCGCACCAACCGGCCGGGTCGAACAGTGCCATGCGTGCTTCGCCGTGCGTATAGCGCAGCAGCGGCTCGGGCGCGGCATTGAGCCACTCGTCCTCGCCCGGCGCCATGATCGCTGTCTCGATCAGCGGCCACAGCGCGGCCAGGCCCTGGTTGTCGTACTGCATCGACATCATCGCGGCCAGATCGTTCACGGTGAAGTAGCGTGCGTGTTCGATCCGCGCACCGAAGCTGTTCTGCGCCATCAGCGCGGTGTCGGCATGCGCCATGCCGTTGGCGAGCAAGGTGTCTTCCAGCGCATGCGCGACCGCATTGGTGGTGGCCACATCGCTGCCGGTCAGCAGGATCGGCACCACGCGCAGGCCACCGCCAACCAGGCTGGCATCGGCCTGGAACGGCAGCGGCACGTCACCCTCGGCATCGGTACCGAAGGCCAGCAGGCGCGGGCCCTGGTTGCGGCCCGGAGCACGCATCTGCAGTTCTTCCAGGCGGCGATGGATCGGCCAGCCCGGGCGCAGCACTTCGGCCGGGTCGAAATGGGCGGCGGCGAACACCAGGTCCAGCTCGGCTACCTGTGGCACCAGCTTGGACAGGTCACGGCCGACGCGTTCGGCCAGTTCACCGGCCTGTTCTGCGCTGAGCACCGCCTGGCGGGGGATTTCACCGCCGGCCAGTTCCAGGGCCAGCACGCCAAGGGCATTCATCGCGGGGTCGGGTTTGCTCATGGTTCCACGGTTGGCCCATCACAGGGCGGCAGCTACACTTGGCTCCATTATGCCTGCTCCGCCGTGCAGGCCATGTTGCAGACACCCTCATCCATGCCAGGTATCTCCATGCCCAACGCTCGTCCCGTCGCCATCCTCGGTGGCGTCCGCATTCCGTTCTGTCGCCAGAACACCGCGTATTCGGATGTCGGCAACCTCGGCATGTCGGTCCGTACGCTGGGTGCGCTGGTCGAACGGTTCGGCCTGCATGGCCAGCAGCTGGGTGAAGTGGCAATGGGTGCGGTGATCAAGCACTCCAGCGACTGGAACCTGGGCCGCGAAGCCACGCTGTCCTCCGGCCTGTCGCCGCTGACCCCGGGCATCACCCTGCAGCGCGCCTGCGGTACCTCGCTGGACAGCATCATCACCGTGGCCAACAAGATCGCGCTGGGCCAGATTGAATCGGGCATCGGTGGTGGTTCGGACACCACCTCCGACGTGCCGATCGTCTACGGCAAGAAGCTGCGTGCACGCCTGCTGGCCGCCAACCGCGCCAAGAGCACCGGCGACAAGATCCGCGCACTCACCGCTGGCTTCAAGTTCTCCGAGCTCAAGCCCGAGTTCCCGGGCGTGGCCGAGCCGCGCACCGGCAAGAGCATGGGCGACCACTGCGAGGACATGGCCAAGGAGTGGAACATCTCGCGCGACTCGCAGGACGAGTGGGCTGTGTCCTCGCACAAGAAGCTGGCTGCCGCCTATGAGCGCGGATTCTTCAACGACCTGATCGCACCGTTCCGTGGCGTCGAGCGTGACAACATCCTGCGCCCGGATACCTCGCTGGAAAAGCTGGCGACGCTGAAGCCGGCGTTCGACAAGGTCTCCGGCCGTGGCACGCTCACCGCCGCCAACTCCACCCCGCTGACCGACGGTGCCGCTGCGGTACTGCTGGCCAGCGAAGAGTGGGCACGTGCGCACGGCCATGAGCCGCAGGCCTATCTGCGCGATGCGCATGTCTCTGCGGTGGACTTCGTGCATGGCGAAGGCCTGCTGATGGCACCGACCGTGGCCGTGCCGGAGATGCTCAAGCGCAATGGCCTGACCCTGCAGGACTTCGACATCTACGAGATCCACGAGGCCTTCGCCGCGCAGGTGCTGTGCACCCTGCGTGCGTGGGAGAGCGAGGATTACTGCCGCAACCGCTTGGGGCTGGACGCACCGCTGGGTCGCATCGACCCGGACAAGATCAATCTGCTGGGTTCGTCGCTGGCCACCGGCCACCCGTTCGCCGCCACCGGCGCCCGCGTCATCGCCACCGCCGCCAAGCAGCTGGCCGAACGCGGCGGTGGTCGCGCGCTGGTGTCGATCTGCACCGCCGGCGGCATGGGCGTGGTGGCGATCATCGAACGCTGATCGCTGCGACTACCGGGTTCCACATATGAAAACGCCGCCCGGTGGGCGGCGTTCTTTTTCTCCGGTGGGTGCCGACCGTTGGTCGGCACGCTTCACGGCAACCGCGGGTTGCCGAATTCGTCGCGCTCTTCGTTGGCGTCATACACCGGGGGCTGGACCGCGATCGGCTGCTCTTCCACCGTGGCACGCAGCGGCGCTTCGCTGCCGCGTACCAGTTCCACGCTGTCCTCGCCGCGCTGCAGGCGCAGCGCATTGGCCAGGCACTGTGCCGCCAGCGCGTGTTCGCCACGCTGCGCGAACAGTTCACCCAGTGCCTCCCACGCTGGGGCACCGGCGCCGGCGGCGATGGCCTCGTGCAGGAACGTATCGGCGGCATCCCACTGCTGCTGGGCCAGGGCCACGCGGCCCTGCGCCAGATGCAGTGCGGCCGAGCCATCATGCACACTGCGCCAGCGCGCCAGGTTGGCCTGGCGGGTGGCCAGGCGCTCGGCCGGCAGGCGGCCGTACAGCGCCACCAGTTCGTCGTCCCAGCGCTGGTCCAGCGCCTGTTCCAGCGCCAGCAGCGCCGGCTCATCCCAGTTCAGGGCCACCGCGCGGCTGGCATAGGCGCCCACCACGTCCGGGGTCGGCCGCAGCGCCTTCGGCGTGGCTTCCCACTGTGCGGCCAATGCGTTGACGTCGGCCGCTTCCAGCAGCGCCTGTGCGGCCAGGCGGGCTTCCAGTTCGCTGTTTGATTCGGCCGGCAGTACCTTGCTCTGGCGCAGCGCACCCAGCTGGCCATAGGCCTCGTGTGCGCGGCCGGCACGCGCCAGCGCTTCGGTACGCAGCCACAGGCCGCGCGGCGGCAGCGGCTGGATCGCGGCTACGTCCAATGCGTTGATCGCATCCACCGGCAGGTCGCGCGCCAACAGCTGTTCGGCGCGCAGCAGCGCCTGCAGCGTGGCATCGCTTTCGCCCAGGCGCTGCAGCAGTGCTTCACCGGCGGGGCCGTCGGCGCGCGCCTGTGCGCTGCGCACCGCATTGGCCAGCGCCACCGCGCTCACCTCCGGGTCCTTGGCCGCACCGTCCAGCAGTTTCTCGGCACGCTGCCACTGGCCATGCTCGTAGGCCTGCAGGCCGTCGATCAGGCGCACCCTGCCCTGCTTGCGGCGGTAGCGGCCCCAGGCACGGAACGGTGCAGCGATCAGGCTCCACAGCAGCCACAGCACCAGGACCGTGATCACCGCCAGCAGCGCTACCTTCGGCAGGTTGCTGTGATAGTCGTAGCCGCCGTAGCGCAGGGTCACCTCGCCGAAGCGGTTCAGGTCATCGGCGCCGAGCCATTGCGCGGCGACCACGCCGATGGCCACGGCCAGCAACAGCACGACCAGGGATTGCAGGGGTTTCATGCGGGCTTACCTCCGGTCGGTCTGGGTGCGCAGTTGTTGCAGGGTGCTGCCAAGGACAGCGTCGTTGGCCTGCAGTGGAAGTTCGCGCAAGGCCTTCAGTTCAGCACGTTGCGCGCGCAGGGCCGGTGAATCCGGCCAGCGTCGCTGTGCCCAGTGTTCCACCCGGTCCAGGGCGGAGTTGCGGCCCGCGCGGTCGCCACGCTCGATGGCGGCACGTGCCAGCGTCAGTTCCAGCTGAAGTGCATCGTCGGCGTTGCGCTGTTCGGCGGCCGTCAGTGGGCCGTTCTGGCGGCTGGGGGTGATGTCCACGAACGGGGCCAGGGTGGCCTGCCACCACGGCTTGGCAGCATTGCCGCCGGTTGTGCCGGTGATCTGTGACGGTAGGCCCTGCAGCGCCCGGGCCACAGCATCCAGACGCTGCAGCGACTGCACGCGCGGGCCGCTGCCGAGCGCGTCCAGTGCCTCGCGCTCCTGCACCAGCGCCTGGCGCAGGTTCAGGCCATCAGCGTCGGGCAGTTCGGCCAGTGCGGTGGCCGCCTGTGCGTACAGGCGGCGTGCGCCCTCCACGTCGTCGGCGTAGTTCAGGCGCTGCGCGGCCTGGGTCAGCAGCAGCTCGGCTTCATCGCGCTGCACCGCCTGGCGGCCCTGGTTGGCGCTGTCGGCCAGCTTGGCCAGGTTCTCTTCCAGCAACGCGCTGCGCTGGGAGAGGCCCAGCATCTCGTCGCGCAGCACGCGGTTGGTGGTGGCCGCGTCCTGCAGGCGCTGGCTGGTTGCGCGCTGGTCACGACGCAGCGCATCCAGCGTGGCCTCCAGGCCCTTCAGCTGGACGGCCGTGGTCTGTGCCTGCGCTTCCTGCTCATGCTGTTGCTGCTGCCAGACGTACCAGCCGGCATAGCCGCCCGCGCCGACCACGACCACAGCGGCCAGCGGCAGCAGCCAGCGCACGGGTCGATGGGGTGGGGGAGCGGGCGCAGTGTCGTTCATCGGGCTTCCTTGTCGGCAGCGTCGCCGGTGGAAGTCCGGCAGGCCGCGTTGTGCACAGCATCACTGTTGCCGACGACAGCGGCAAGCGTGATCCACGTCCCTGTTCAGGTCGCTGCCGGGACGGTGAGCGTGGCGTGTGCAGCGGCCACCAGCTGCGCAGCAGTGGGGCCGGCGCTGCGTGAGATGTGCCGCAGGCCGAGCGACCGCGCCTGTTCGCCGAGGCGGTCGCTGGCAACCACCACGCGGACCTCTGCCCGCAGGCGCTGCTGCCAAGTCGGCGGAAGCTGCTGCCAGAAATGCAGCAGCGCCTCGCCACTGCTGACCGCCAGCACCCACGGCCGCGCTGAATGCGCCAATCGCGCCAGCGTGCGGGGCGAAAGGCGCAGCAGGCGACGCTGGTAGACATCGGCACGTTCGATCGCGGCGCCGGCGGCCTGCAGGTGTGCAGCAATCAGGCCGCGTCCGCCGGGCGCGGTGACCAGTCCGATGCGCAGGCCGCGGACGTCCGCCAGTACCGGCAGCGCCAGCAGCCCCTCGCTGTCCATCCGCTGCGGCGCATGCACCCCGGCGACGCCGTGCTCCCGCAGCGCGCGCGCGGTGCCTTCGCCCACGGTCAGCCACGGGCTGCGTTGTGCCTTGGCCAGCGCCAGCAGGGTGGCGGCCGCGGTAACCGCGGCCGGGCTGGTGAACACCACCCGGTCGCAGTTCAGCGCGCGTTGCAGCTGACGCACCACTGGCATGCCGTTCAAGCGCTGCAGGCGCCAGGGCGGCAGGGCCACCACATGCCCGCCCAGCCCAGCAACGGCGCGGCGCAGCGCGGAATTCTGGCCCTGCGGTCGCAGCGAAATGAAGGTCCAGCCCGGCTCGGAACCGGCGGCGCCAGTGGGTATCGTATGGTCGGCCATTGCCTGCATTATGCGGGCCCTTCGTTGTCGTGGTCGCTGCTCCGATGTCCGTTGATGCTCTGACTTCCTCGCTGGCCGCCCTGCAGGACGTGCTGGACTGCATGCCGGCGGTGCGCGCCATGCAGATCCAGCTCGATGGCTATGCCGATGGCGTGCTGCGCATCACCGCGCCGCTGGCCGCCAACGTCAACGACAAGGGCAACGCCTTCGGTGGCAGCCTGGCCTCGGTGCTGACCCTGTCCGGCTGGGCACTGGTCAGCCTGCGCCTGCGCCTGGCCGGCCACGATGCCGAGGTCTACGTGGCCGACAGCAACCTGCGCTACCTGGCCCCGGTCTACGAAGACCTGCATGCCCATGCCGAAGCGGCCGAAGCCAGCGGCTGGGATGCCTTCCTGAATACCTTCCGCCAGCGCCGCAAGGCCCGCATCAGCATCATCGCCACCCAGCCCGGCGCCGATGGCAAGCCGGCCGCCGAGTTCAGCGGTCGCTTCGTTGCCTTCGCCAAAGGGTAGGATGGCAGGCTGACGTCCTGGGGAAACCACCGATGCGCCGCCTCATCCAGTTCCTGATGTGTTCCCTGCTGCTGGTCAGCGCCGTGGCTTCGGCCGACGACCTCAGCCGCAAGCAGCGCAAGTTGCTGGAAGAGACCCAGATCGCCTACGGCGCCACCATCCGCTGGGGCAGCATGGACGATGCGATCGGCTATCTGGACCCCAAGCTGCGCAAGGAAAAGCCGCCGACCGAGTTCGAGCTCAACCGCTACGCACAGCTGCGCGTGTCGTCCTATCGCGAGCGCAGCAGCGCCGCGCTGGATGGCGGCCTGGTCGAGCGCCGGGTCGAAATCGGGGTGATCAACCAGAACACCCAGGCCGAGCGCACCGTGGTCGTGGTCGAGCGCTGGCGCTGGGACCCGGAGGCCAAGCGGTGGTGGCAGACCGCCGGCCTGCCGGACCTGTGGAAGGGGCAGTGACGGGCCGCGTCCGGCTTGTGCGACAATCGGCGCCCGCTTAATCGACCCGTGACCTGAGTGAATTACGAAGAGTTGCTGGCCTTTGCAGGCCGAAACCCGATGCTGTCCGCGGCCCTGGTCGGCCTGACCGTGGCCATCATCGTCACCGAGATCCGCCGCCTGTTCCGGGGCTTCAAGGGCATCAAGCCCGCCGAACTGACCCAGCTGATCAACGCGGGCGGCACGGTGGTGGTCGACCTGTCGGCCAGCGGTGACTTCGAGAAGGGCCACATTGCCGGCAGCCGCAACGCCCAGGCCAGTGCCTTCGGCCCGGAGCACAAGCTGGTGGCCAACGCCAGGCAGTCTCCGGTGGTGCTGGTGTGCCGCAGCGGCAACGCCTCGGAAACCGCCGCCAAGGCGCTGAAGAAGGCCGGCTTCGAGAAGGTCTACGTGCTCGACGGCGGCATTCCTGCCTGGCAGCAGGCCGAGCTGCCGCTGGTCAAGGGCCGCAACTGATTGCCGCAGGTGGCGGATCCGGCCTTGTATGGGCCTGATCCCGCCCCCATCGCAGTAATTCGACCATCGTTTTCATTGCATTCATTGGAGTTACTGGAAATGTCCGAAGAGATCACCAACGGCGCTGCTGCGCCGGTCGATGCCGCCACCGGCCCCGCTTTCACCGTCGAGAAGATCTACGTCAAGGACGTCTCCTTCGAGTCGCCGAACGCCCCGACCATCTTCAATGACCAGGTGCAGCCGGAGCTGCAGCTGAACCTGAACCAGCAGGTGCAACGCCTGGGTGAGAACGCCTTCGAAGTCGTGCTGGCCGTGACCCTCACCTGCCAAGCCGGTGAGCGCACCGCCTACGTGGCCGAAGTGAAGCAGGCCGGCGTGTTCGGCCTGGTCGGCCTGGACCCGCAGTCGATCGACGTGCTGCTCGGCACCCAGTGCCCGAACATCCTGTTCCCGTACGTGCGCCAGCTGATCAGCGACCTGATCCAGGCCGGCGGCTTCCCGCCGTTCTTCCTGCAGCCGATCAACTTCGAAGGCCTGTACGCAGAAACCCTGCGCCAGCGCCAGGAGCAGGGCGACGCACCGTCGCTGGCTGACTCCGAGCCGGCCGGCAACGCCTGATTCCTGCCGCGACGTCACGGATGAGCACTCCCGCTGACAAGATCGCCGTGCTGGGCGCCGGTTCCTGGGGAACCGCGCTGGCCAGCCTGCTCGCACGGCACGGTCACCCGACCGTGCTGTGGGGGCGCGATGCTGCCGTGGTCGAAGCCATCGACCAGCGCCACGAGAACCCGCGTTACCTGCCGGGCATCCCGCTGCCGGACAACCTGCGTGCTACCACCGACCTGGCGTCGGCGGTGGAGGGCGCGGCCTGGATCCTGGTGGTGACCCCCTCGCATGCCTTCGGCGAAACCGTGCGTGCGCTGGCGCCGCTGCGTCCTGCCGGTGCCGGCGTGGCTTGGGCCACCAAGGGCTTCGAACCCGGTTCGGGCCGCTTCCTGCATGAAGTGGCGCGCGAAGTGCTGGGTGAGGACGTGCCGCTGGCCGTCGTCACCGGGCCGTCGTTCGCCAAGGAAGTCACCCAGGGCCTGCCGACCGCGATCACGGTGCACGGCGACGTGCCCGAGTTCGCGCAGACGGTGGCCGAGGCGATGCATGGCCCGGCGTTCCGCGCCTATACCGGCGACGACATGGTCGGTGCCGAGCTGGGCGGCGCGATGAAGAACGTGCTGGCCGTGGCCACCGGCGTGGCCGATGGCATGCAGCTGGGCCTCAACGCCCGTGCCGGCCTGATCACCCGTGGCCTCAACGAGATGCTGCGCCTGGCCGCTGCCATCGGTGCCAAGCCGGAAACGCTGATGGGCCTGGCGGGCCTGGGCGATCTGGTGCTGACCTGCACCGGCGACCTGTCGCGCAACCGCCGCCTGGGCCTGGCCCTGGGCCGTGGCCAGACGCTGCAGGATGCCGTGCGCGAAATCGGCCAGGTGGTCGAATCGGTGCAGACCGCCGACGAAGTGATGCGACAGGCGCGCCGCCATGGCATCGACCTGCCGATCTCCGACCGCGTGCGAGCCGTGCTGCATGGCGAGCAGACGCCGGAAGAAGGCCTGCGCGCATTGCTGGCGCGGGAACAGAAACCGGAATACCCGGACACGCTGTTCAAGTGAATCGAAAACCCCGGCCACGCGCCGGGGTTTTTTTATGCGCGCCTCATCCACGCATGGCGTAGATCCAGGACGGAACCCGCTTCTGGTAGCTGCCAACCTTGGTTGGCGCCCGGTAGCGCCGGGCCATGCCCGGCGGCATTCATCACCGCGCGCGCGGCCGCGCGTTGCTGTTGTCCATGTCCGAGAAAATCAACCACGGCCCATCCCACTCGCGCTTCAGCATGAGCGTGAACTTGCCTGTATCACCCACGTTATTGCCGTAGCGGTACGTATCGATAATGTAGCTCTGTTCCCCTCCACCGCGTACGCCAACGCACGCAGCCGCAATGGGCCGCCACCCCGGCCGGCATACGCGGCCTCGATCGCGCTGCGGCCGCGCATCGGCGGCTGGTTGCTCTGCAGCACAAAGCCATCTTCGGCGAACAGCGCATTAGAATCACGCGGCCGCCGATTCGGCGGACGCAGCGCAGATCAGACAAGGACACGGAATGAAGATGCGAATCACAGGGATGGCGATGATGGCCGCGCTGCTGGCAGCCTGCGGACAGGCACCGGAAAAGACTGGCGAGACTGCACCTGCTGTGGCGCCAGCGCCGACCACCGAAGCGCCGGCCGCCGTGGCGACGGTGGTCGAGAAGGAACCGTCCGCCGAAGACGGTGTGGACCCCTCGGCGTGGGACAACGAAGGCGAACCGGAAGACCCGAGCGCCGGCGGGGAACTCACCTGCGCGGACAACCCGCTGGCGACGCATTTCTTCACCCTGGTGGGCGGCAATACCGTGGACGACTGCGGCCGCAAGGATCCGAAGGTGCTGGCCGCGTTCAACGCCCTGATGAAGAACACGGCCGCAGCCGAATCCGCTGACAAGGAGATTCCATCGCTGCGCGAACGCCTGTTGAGCGGGCCCAGCGGTCCTGGCGAACTGGTAGTGCTGCAGGGTGAGCCGTGGTGGTTCTACACCGCCTGCCAGGCCCACGACTGCCCTGGCACCGCGTTGGCGATGTTGTACTCGCCCGATCAGTCGAAGCTGGTCGGCCGTCTTACCGCGCGCTGCCGTGTGTGGTGGCTGGGCGAGCCGACGGCGGAACAGCGTGCGCAGATCGAACAGCGCCAACCACTGCAGGATGCCGCGTTGAAGGAAGACAGCGCGCTCTGCGAGTGATGTGGCGCGCGCCGCAGCGCCGGGCCGTGCCCGGCGTTGCAGTGAGCATTGTTCCCCGTATCACCCTTCCGGCCGCATGCGTGCGCTGACCTGTGCTGTCAACGACAGGCTGGCCATCATCAGGCCCTCCATCACCCGGTCGCCCACGTACTCCTCGTCGGGACCGTTCTGGCGTACGCGCTCGGCAGCCAGGAGCATTTCCAGCGCCACGCGCAGCCCGGCCAATGCGCAATCCGCGTCGGCCAAGGCCATGCGGCGGCCGGGCATCTGATGACGTTCGGGCCAGGGCTGGCCGTCGGCGGCGGCGCCCTTGCCGATGCGGTCGAGCGTGGCGATGAAACCGTGCGGATCATGCGGGTGCGGTGTTTCCGAGGGCGCGTCCGCGTTGGCGGGCACGTACTGCGCGTGCAGGCGGGAGGATTGGGGTGTGCTCATGGCAAAGGCTCCGTGCAGGACAGACGGTAACCGCCACATAGAGGTGGCGGGCGGAGACGTGGCTCGAAAACCGGGAGATCACGAACAAGACCGGCAGGCGCAAGGCCTCCACGCTCCGCCCGCCATAGCCGGCAGACGGAATGCCAGCCGGCGCCACGCGGGGTGACGCCGGCTGGCAAGCGCAAACAACGTTCGTGATCTAACGGGTTTTCGAGGCCCGGCCACCCATTTTCCGGCGGCCCACCATCTGTACCGCCGTCGCTGCGCAACGCCAATCAGAAGAGTTGCATTCAACGCTGGATCAAAGACGCTTTTGGTATTCTTGCATGCTGTTAAGCCGTCGCAGACGCAGGCGCCGCAACGGCCGCAGCGGCTTGGGCAATATGCGACACGGATCGAAGTTGATGACGTGGCGTATGGGTACCCGACCAAGCCGATGACGACAGTGCGGGGCGAAGAACGTAAATCGATTTCGACACACTCTGATCTGTCAGTGCTCTTCGTGTCTCTCGTACCAGGCTTGAGTACGGTTCACGATCCGCACCACAGACAACATGACCGGTACCTCGATCAGCACGCCAACCACCGTTGCGAGTGCTGCGCCCGAAAGCACGCCGAACAGCCCCACCGCGGTCGCCACCGCCAGTTCGAAGAAATTGCTGGCGCCAATCAACGCCGAAGGGCCGGCCACGCAATGCGCCACGCCCAGGCGACGATTGAGCAGGTAGGCCAGGCCGGAAGTGAAATAGACCTGGATCAGGATCGGCACCGCAATCAGTGCGATCACCAGCGGTTGCTTCACGATCTGCTGGCCCTGGAAGCCGAACAGCAGCACCAGTGTGAGCAGCAGCGCGCACAACGAGACGGGCCCCAGCTGGCGAAGCACCCGCTGCAACGCCGCCTCGCCACGATGCAACAGGATCCAGCGCCGCAGCAACGCCGCCACCAGCACCGGCACCACGATGTAGAGGCCAACCGACAGCACCAGCGTATCCCACGGCACGGTGATCGCTGACAGGCCCAGCAGCAGTGCAACCACCGGCGCGTAGGCAACCACCATGATCGCGTCGTTCAACGCCACCTGGCTCAGGGTGAAGTTGGCATCACCGCGGCACAGGTTGCTCCACACGAACACCATGGCGGTGCAGGGCGCGGCTGCCAGCAGGATAAGCCCGGCGATGTAGCTGTCGATCTGTGCTGCGGGCAGCCAGTCCGCGAAGGCATGGCGCAGGAACAGCCAGCCCAGCAGCGCCATCGAGAATGGCTTCACCGCCCAGTTGATGAACAGCGTTACGCCGATGCCCTTCCAGTGCTGCTGCAACTGGCGCATCGCAGTGAAGTCGACCTTCAGCAGCATCGGGATGATCATCAGCCAGATCAGTACCGCAACCGGCAGGTTGACCTTGGCGATCTCTGCGGATGCCAGCGCGGCAAAAGCACCGGGTAGGAAGTGGCCCAGCAGCGTGCCGACCGCAATGCAAAGCCCGACCCAGAGCGTCAGGTAGCGCTCGAACAGATTCATGGGGGCAGTCACGGCATGCGATCAGTCGGCGGCAGCTGTCCGATCCGATCCAGCGTGTGCTGCAGCGCCTCGCGGTCGGACCACAATGATTCGGGCAAGGCGAGCAATGCACGCAGGCGCGCTTTCACGATGGCATGGGCCAGCGCGAACGCCGCGACTTTCTCGGCATCGCTGCCCGCCACGGCCGCTGGATCGGGCAGGCCCCAGTGGCTGCGGACGAAGTCACCGAACACCACCGGGCAGGCCTCCGCTGCGGCTGAGTCGCATACGGTGATGACCAGATTCATGGGCGCTGCATCCACGAACTCACCCCACGACTTGCTGCGCAGCCCTTCAATGGGCATTCCTTCGGCCTGCAGCTGGGCGAGCGCGAACGGATTGACCTGGCCGTTGGGCTGGCTGCCGGCACTGAAGGCGGCGAAGCAATCGCCGCCCCATGCACGCAGGGTGGCTTCGGCAAGCACGCTGCGGGCGCTGTTGCCGGTACAGAGGAACAGGACATTGCGCTTCATGTGGCTTCCATGATCAGTGAGCGGCTTGGACATGCAAAGCGCGCTGGCCGGGCAGAGACGAGTGAACTCGGCAGAGCTGCGGATCGGCGCCGCTACGTGGGCGCGATCGCATCCCGCAAAGCCGTGCCGCGCGAACCACGGGCCTGCCGACGTTGTCAGCAGCACCAGTTCCCTGACCTGCATGCGGCGGGCCATGTCTTCGGCCGTTGCCAGCAATGCGCGTCCAAGGCCGGTGCCGCGTCGGTCATCAGACACCACCAGGGAGCGGAGCAGCGCCGAGGCGCCGAAAACCTGCAATCCAACGGCGCCCACGGGGACGCCGTCGAGGTCTGCGACGAAAAACACGACCTTGCTGCTTTCCAGATCGGCCACGGGTAACTGCGCCTGCTGCAGAAGGTCCCGGATGGAGCACAGGTCGTCGCGCGTGCCGGCACGGATCACCGGGTGTCGTTTCATCTCAGCACCTGCATGCCGGTTCGCTTGCCGCGCACTGCTGGTCAGGCGAACCCGCGCAGCAGTTATGGGTGAGGTACTCGATCAAGCCGTTCATGGCATCGAAGTTGGCGCGGTAGCAGACGTGGCGGCCCTGGCTTTCGCTCTCCACCAGCCCGGCCTGCACGAGCTCCTTCAGGTGGAAGCTGAGCGTGGCTGGAGGCACCTGCAGGGCCATGGCGATGTCTCCGGCCATGCGGCCCGCTGGGCCAGCCTCCACCAGCAGGCGGAAGGCAGCCAGGCGGGTGGCATGGCCGAGGGCGGTCAGGGCGACAATTGCATTCGACGTTTCCATATTTTTAGAATAGTCGAATGAATGAGCCAGTCACAAGTCCCGACCTGCCCAACCTGGTGGAATCGTCATTGCCCCAGCCCAGTCATCACCAGCTCGCCGCAGCAGATCTGGGGCCGCCACGCATTCTCCTGCTCTATGGCTCGCTGAGGCCGCAATCGTTCAGCCGGAAGCTGGCGCTGGAAGCGGAGCGACTGCTGCGCCATCTCGGGTGCGAAACCCGGGTGTTCGATCCACATGCGCTGCCGATGCTGGACAGCGTGGGCCCGCACCACCCTGAAGTGCAGCGATTGCGCGAATGGTCGCAGTGGTCGGAAGGCCAGGTCTGGGTCAGCCCCGAGCGGCATGGCACGGTCGCCGGCGTGTTCAAGAACCAGATCGACTGGTTGCCGCTGGAAGATGGCAGCGTGCGGGCCACGCAGGGCAGGACGCTGGCGGTGATGCAGGTGAGCGGCGGCTCGCAGTCGTTCAACACCGTCAACACGTTGCGCGTGCTCGGTCGCTGGATGCGCATGCTGACCATCCCCAACCAGTCGTCGGTGGCCAAGGCCTGGCAGGAATTCGATGACGACGGCCGGATGAAACCCTCGCCGTACTACGACCGGGTGGTGGACGTGATGGAAGAGCTGGTGAAGTTCACGCTGCTGACGCGTGGCCGGTCGGACTACCTGGTGGACCGCTACAGCGAGAGGAAGGGCGACGCGCTCGCGGCCGCATTGGCGCAGGCTGCTGGCGCTACCGCCTCCTGAGTTCCGCTACGCAAACGCGCTCTATTTGCTCGCGCGCCGCGCGCCCTTCTCGTCTTCTTCCTTCGCATTCCCACGGCTCTGTGCGAACTCCGGGAAGGTCTTCGCGATCGAATCCTTGTCCGGCAGGATGTAGAACACACCGCCCTTCTCGAACGTGGAGTGCACGATCTGCTCGTAGAACGCAGGCGAAACGTTGATGCAACCGTGGGTGACGCGGTTGTCGTCCGGCGAGGGCGATGCCAACCGCTCGGCGCGCTTTTCCTTCGGGCTGCCCGGCGGCAGCGGGTGCATCGAGACTGCGGAATCGTAGTCCACCCACAGCACGCGTCCGGCATCGTCGGACGGGCCGTAACCGCCAATGAAGCGGCCAGCCGGCGTGGTGCGGTCGTGGCCGGGAATCGCGCTCAGTGCGAGCTTGGCGACGCCCGGTGCGGAGTGGTCGCCGATCGCCGACCCAAACAGCGCCGGTGCTGCGCCGCGCAGCTTGCCGTCACCGCCGAAGACCAGAACCTGCGCCGCCGCCTTGTCCATGACCGCAAACGGATAGCCCTGGTTGTCCTTGCTGGCGACCACCCAGCCGGCAAGCTCGATCACTGTTTCGGACACGCTCTGGTCGGGCGGAAGTTCATCAACGGCGGCAATGCGTTGTTCAGGCGCTTCCTTGTCCTTGCCCTTGGCGCTGGCTGCGCCGCTGCACGCAACGGCCAGTGCCAACGCCAGTGCGGCATGGAAGACGCGGCGTGCAGGGGAGGAGGAGGTACGAATGGGACGGCTCCTTGCAATGCAATTCTGGGTGGAAGGATGCCAGTGGCCGGCGAAGGCCACTGGTTCCCGATACAGAGGTGGATCAATTCAAAGGGTGAGAGAGCTATCAGCCGCGCGGCTTGCGACCGGCCGGTGCCCTTTCAAGCTGCTGTACGCGGCCTTCGATCTGGTCCAGACGCTGGTTGGCCTGCTGCGCCGACTGGTTGGCGGACTCGGCACTCTGGGCAGCGCCCTGCACCTTTACGTCGAGCTGATCGAGGCGCGAGTTGATGGTTGCGAACTCGTCCTTGTAGGTGGCGCAAGCGCCGAGGCTTACGGTGGCCACGATGGCGACGGTGATGGCACGTGCTGCGTTGATGTGCTGCTTGGTCAGTTTCATTTCCAACTCCCTCCTTCGTCTGGGGAAGCTGGAATATAGCGGCGTTTGTTCCCGGCGCTAGCCCGTGCTTTCAGCTGGAATTGGAAGACGTGGAAGCGCCGTGAAGACGTTCGATCAACAAAACTTAACAAGCAGGATCACGCGGGCGGACGTGCATCGGCCGGCTTGCCTTGTGCCTGTTCAGAAGCACGTATTCATCAGCATGAAGCGGATTTCATCGAAGTGCCGTCGGCACCGCCTCGATGCCAGCGCACGCGGGCCGCCACCGGCTGGCTTCCAGCAGCGCCTGATAGAGCAGGGTGGGCTGCTCGACTTCCACGCGTGCACCTGGCTGTTGCACGTGCACGTACTCATGGGCAATCAGGTGCACGAAACGGTCGCCGACATCGGCCTCATCCAGTCGGCGTCGCACAGCGCTTGCAGTCCAATGACCACGCCTGCTTCGGCGGTCACGCCACCACTGTTGCCGCGGCCCACCAGTACGGTGACCGGGGAAAGCGCCGCAGACGGCAACAAGGTGCCCAGCTGATCGACGGCAGCGGCGACGCGCATGCGGATCAATGGCAATGCTGTCGCGCAGGTTCTCGCTTTCGCAAATAATGCCGGTGTGTCCTGGATGGCCCTGGCCAGCCGCTCCATCGAGCCGATACGGCTGTCGGTGAAGCTGCGCAGAGCGTCTGTGCCAGCATCCAGATAGCCGCGCTGCAGATCGTCGGCACTCGGCTTTCCAGCGCTGGCATCCAGCACATGGAAGAAACGCGTGACATCGTCCGTCTGAATCACGATGCGCGCAGGAGGCTGGCTGCGCTCGGCCGCCTGCAGCATCATCGCAAGGATGATGAGCAGCAGCTCGCGCACCCTACGGCGGGCACGTCCCCGCAACAGCAGTGACGCGGCGGATGTGTGCGGCATGCGGAGTTCCCTGAACGTTGCCCACATTTATATACCAGTCAGTTCAATATTCAGGGTTGATTAGACCCCCTAACGGATAATTCACACCTGTCGATCGCCTCCTCTCTCTCCCCCTCCCGGGAGGCGGCCGACGAAACCAAAATAATTAAAGGTGTGTCCCGATGAACAAGAATTCGCTGCTCGCTCTGGGCCTTCTGGCTGCCCTGCCATTCGCTGCATCGGCAACCGACGGCCTGTCGTACAACTACGTTGAAGGCGGCTACGTGAACACCGACGCCAAGGGCGGCGACGCCGATGGCTGGAAGGTGAAGGGTTCCGTTGCGGTGCACCCGAACTTCCATATCTTCGGCGACTACAGCGCGCAGGAGACCGACAAGTTCAAGAACGATGTCGACCAGTGGCGCATCGGCGCCGGCTACAACTACGGCATCGCACCGAACACCGACCTGGTGGCTCGCGTTGCGTACCAGAAGTACGACATGAAGCACGGCCTGGACTTCAACGGCTACTCCACCGAAGTGGGCGTGCGCACCGCGTTCAACCCGTACGTGGAAGGCTACGTGATGGCCGGCTACGAAGATTTCAGCAAGAAGCACGGTTACAACCCGGACGGCGAGTTCTACGGCCGTGTCGGCGCCACCGCCAAGTTCAACCAGAACTGGGGCCTGAGCGGCGAAGTGAAGCTGGCCAAGGCTGGCGACCGCGAGTGGTTCGTGGGCCCGCGCTTCACCTGGTAACAAACGCCTGCCGTTAGTGCGTGTTGTGCTGGCGTGTGACTCTCTCTCTCTCTCCCACACGCCAACCGAAGCCCGGCCTCGCGCCGGGCTTCACTTTTATGGGCCCTGTAGCGCGACAATGCGGCATGGGCGACTCTTCCCCCCTCGCAGGTACTGGCACGGCCTACCAGAAGCATCCGGCGCCTGCGCCGCTGCGCGGCCACTTTGGTCAGCTGTGGCAGAGCCAGCTTCCTGACGATGCCGATGGGCACATCACCGTACTGCCCGATGGTTGCGTGGATATCCTCTGGCGCGACGGTGCGTTGTTCGTGGTCGGCCCGGACCGCGTGGCCGCGCACCCGGCGCTGGCACCCGGTGCGCAGGTGCTGGGGGCACGCTTCCGTCCCGGCCAGGCATTGGCCGCGCTGGGCCTGCCCCTGGCCGAGATCATCGGCCAGGCCGTGCCACTGGCCGATCTGAAGGGCGCGTGGGCGAGCAAGGCGGCGGCCTCCATTGGTGACACCGCGCCTGCACAGCGCCTGCAGCGGATGGCGCACTGCCTGCAACAGCATATGGGTGCGTCCGCGCTCGATACCCCGGCGCAGCGTGCACATGCCCTGTTCCAGGCGCTCGCCATTGGTGACGCCACGCTGGATACGCTGGCGGCACGCCTGAGCCTGAGTCCGCGCAGCCTGCGGCGCTTCAGCCAGTCGCAGTTCGGCTACGGCGCCAAGACGCTGGAACGGATCCTGCGGCTGCAACGTTTTCTGCGCCACAGCCGCGCGCTGCCGCAGCACTCCCTGGCGATGCTGGCCGCCGAGGCCGGCTATGCCGACCAGGCCCATCTCAGCCGCGAGGCACGTGAGCTTGCCAGCATGACAGCACGCGAGCTGCGCCTGGAATGGGGCCAATGATGGCCGTTTCGTTCAAGACCGCGATGCCACGTTGATTGAAGCTGGGGCTCCCAACACGGAGCCACGCCATGAGCCACGCCGCATCCCGCGATGCCGAACGCCGCATCGACAACATCGAATTCAACGTCGCCGACATTGCCCGCAGCAAACGCTTCTACGGCGAGGTGTTCGGTTGGCACTTCACCGACTATGGCCCGGCCTACACCGAATTCGACGATGGCCGCCTGAAGGGCGGCTTCGTGGCCGACGTGCCGGTGCGTGTCCACGGAGGGCCGCTGGTGATCGTGTATTGCGCGGACCTGTCCGACGCGCAGCAGCGCGTAGTCGCTGCCGGTGGCGAGGTGGTGCGAGCGGTGTTCGCATTCCCCGGCGGCCGCCGCTTCCACTTCCGCGACCTGGATGGCTACGAGCTGGCGGTGTGGAGCGATCTGGATTGAGTCTTCGTACCATCGCCGGTGGACGGAACGAGAACCGCTCCGTCCCCGGTCAGGCGGTTCCGCTATGATCGCCCGCACATCGCCACTCGCGACGCGCCCGCCTCAAGCCCGCAGGAATACCGTGAACACCCAGCCCGCCCAGATCACCGCCCTCAACCACACGCTCGACAACGAGCCGCAGCAGATCACCGCGCCACTGACCCATTCGGCGGCGTTCCTGGTGCTGAAGGTGAAGGACGATGAGGCGTCGATCGCCAGGGCGCGCGAGGTGCTGGCCAGCACCGATGACCTGATCAAGAACACCGCCATCCGCGAGATCGAGCGCACCTTCACCTGCAACGTGGCCATCGGCCACCGTGTGTGGCAGCCGCTGGTGGGCACC
The DNA here is from genome assembly GCF_029839005.1 of Stenotrophomonas sp. GD03958. Lineage (NCBI taxonomy): Bacteria > Pseudomonadati > Pseudomonadota > Gammaproteobacteria > Lysobacterales > Lysobacteraceae > Stenotrophomonas > Stenotrophomonas sp. GD03958. Next base: position 49,453 of record NZ_JAOBZT010000017.1, read on the forward strand.
ACGCCGCCGCGCGAGCTGAAGCCGTTCCGCGAGATCAAGGGCGCCACCCACACCGCCGTGTCCACGCCGGGCGACCTGCTGTACCACATCCGGGCGCGCACGATGGACCTGATCGTGGCGTTCGAGCGCAACCTGCTGATGGCCTTCGGCGATGCGGTGGAAGCGGTCGATGACGTAGCCGGTTTCCGCTATTTCGATGGCCGCGACCTGCTCGATTTCGTCGACGGCACCGCCAACCCGGAAGGGCTGTCGCTGCCGGAAGCCACGATCGTTGGTGAGGAAGACCCGGAACATGCCGGCGGAAGCTACGTGGTGGTGCAGAAGTACCTGCACAATCTCGATGCCTGGCGCGCGCAGAAGACCGAGGCGCAGGAGGCGATCATCGGCCGCACCAAGCACGACAACATCGAGCTGGACGATGCACCGGCCGATGCGCAGAAATCGCACAAGACCCTGTGCACCATCGAGGACGCCGACGGCGAGCATGAGATCCTGCGCGACAACATGCCGTTCGCCAACCCGGGCCGCGGCGAATACGGCACCTACTTCATCGGCTACACGCGCCGCCTGTGGGTGATCGAGAAGATGCTCGAGCGCATGTTCATCGGCAATCCCGCGCCGCTGCACGACCGCATCCTCGATTTCTCCACCGCCACCACCGGCGTGACCTTCTTCGCGCCCTCGCGCAAAGTGTTGGCCGATCTGGGCGATTGATCGCGGCTCCCGTCCTTGCGCACGCTACTGGCCGCTCTGTTCCAGTAGATCCACGCCACGCGTGGATGGTACGCACGTTGCCCGTAGCAGCCACGCATGGCGTGGCTCTACTGTGCCGCCATCTGCCTGTCATCTACCGCCCCGACCATCAGCCGTTGGATGAGAGCGCAGGGGCGGGCGATGGCGATGGCAAGGAACACAACCGGCGCACGCCGCTGGTGGCGGCCGCTGGCCGCGGTGTTCGGTGCGCTGGCACTGGGGAGCGCCGCGGTGTCCGCGCAGGACGCCCCTGCGCATTGGATGGCCTACGCCGCTGCGGTCGGTGGCCAGCTGCAGCAGCGCCTGCAGCAGGAGCAGGACCCGCAGGCGCAGCGCGTGCTGGCATGGCTGCAGGCACATCCGGACGCACCGACGCCGCTGCCGGTGAGCGTGTGGATCGCGGCGGATGGCCGCATCTCGAAGCTGGAATTCGACAGCCTGGGTGACGCCCAGGTCGACGCAGACCTGCGCGCGACGCTGCAGGGCGCGCCGTTGCAGGCAGCCCCGCCGGCCGACATGCGCCAGCCGCTGCGGTTGGGCCTGTTGCTGGAACCGAAGTAGATCCACGCCATGCGTGGATGTGGTGGGTAGATGCCGACCTTGGTCGGCAGGCGCGCGCCAACCCAGGTTGGCGACTACCGGTAGCCCGCCACGCATGGCGTGGCTCTACCGGGTTGCCACCTGTGGCTCGCGCGCGGCGGCGCTCCATGCGCGCAGGCCGAACACGGCCAGGCCGAGGAAGAACACGTACAGCGCGGCGGTCACGTGCAGCGACTTGAACAGGTACGCGCCCACGTAGACCACGTCCACCGCGATCCACACCCACCAGCAGGCCACGTGGCGGCGCGCCTGCCACCACTGCCCGACCAGGCTCAGGCCGGTCAGCAGCGCGTCCAACCACGGCAGTGCGGCATCGGTGAAGGTATGCATGGCCGCACCCAGCGCCACGCCACCACACAGGCCGATGGCCAGGTCGCGCAGCAGCTTGCCGCGCGCCAGCGGCACGATGCGGATGCTGCCCTCATCGGCGGCATGCTGCCGCCAGTTGAGCCAGCCGTAGACCAGGAAGCCACCGAAGGCGACCTGCAGCAGGGTATCCGAGTACAGCTTGGCCTCGGCGAATACCAGCCCGTACAGCGTCACCGACAGCAGGCCCACCGGCCACGCCACCAGCCGGCGCCGGGCCATCAGCCAGACGCCAAGGATGCTGCACAGTGCGGCGGTCCACTCGAGCATCACGCCGCTCACAGCGCGAACGTCACCGACAGGCGGGCCTGTCGCGGTGCGCCGGGGAACAGGTAGTAGTCACCGCCGCTGCTGCCGGTATCGCGCCAGTAGAAGCGGTTGAACACGTTGTCCACCGACAGGTTCCAGGTCACCGCACGCTCGTGCAGGCGATGCTGGAAGCGCAGACCAGCGTCGAACACCGAGTAGTCCGGTGCGCGCACGCCGCCGTCGGCACGTGCGACGTTGGCACCGGCATAACGCCAGCCGCCAGTGACATCCAGGCCCTGCACGAACGGCAGCGCATAGGCCACATGCACGCTGGCCCGCACCTTCGGCACATTCACCAGCTGATGGCCTTCATAAGCCGGCGTGCCGGTGTCGCGCGCACGCGCCTGCAGCACGCTGGCACTGGCCACGATCTGCAATGCATCGGTCAGCTGGCCGTTGGCGGTCAGCTCCAGGCCGGTGTGGGTCTGGGTGCCTTCCTCGACGAAGGTGTAGCCCACGTCGCTGTTGTCCGGCCTGGCGTACTGGTACGGCTGCGAAATGCGGAACACGGCCGCACCCAGGGTCAACGCCTCGACCGGCACGTACTTCACGCCCACTTCCAGCTGGCGCGACTGCACCGACGGCAGGAAGGTGTCGGCATTGCTGGTCCAGAACGGCGCTTCCTGGCCCAGCGAAATGCCGCGCACGTAGCTGGCATAGGCATTGAGCTGGTCGGTGGCCTTCCACACCACCGCGGTCTGCGGCAGGAAGCGCGACAAGCGGCTGTGCCGCTGCGGGGTGCCACGCTTGTCGTAGGCGCGCTCATCGAGGCGCACGAAGCGGCCACCGGCCAGCCACTGCCAGTCGTCACCGAAGCTCATCCGGTCCAGCGCGAAGAAGGCGGTCTGGCGGCTGTCCAGGCGACGTGCGGATGGGCCGGGCATCTTCGGCGACGGCTCGAACACCGGCACCGGTGCCTCGTGGATGTTGGTGGTGCCGACGTACTCGTTGACGCTCGGGCGCCTGTCCACGGTGCGGCGGAAGTAGTCGGCGCCGAGGGTCAGCTCATGGCCGACGCTGGCGGTCTCGAAACGGCCACGCAGCTCGGCACGGGCCTGCTGGTTGCGGCGGGTATCGTCCGGGCTGCGGTAGTCGTAGACGTCGTAGTCGCCGTTGGGCGCGAAGTAGTTGCCCGGCACGCTGCCATCGGCGCATTGCACGGCGTAGTAGCAGCCGTAGGCGAAGGCGACGTTGTCATCGATTACCGAGCGGCTGTGGCCGACCGAGACGCGCGACTGCCAGGCCTCGTTGAAGTCGTAGGTGTGCAGGGCGGTGATGTTGGTGCTGGCGATATCCACCGGACGCTGCCACGGCTGGTAGCCGAGCAGGTGCTCGCGGTCGACGCCGCGCGGCAGGTCGCGTGCGCCCAGCAGCTGGTAACCGGACACCGAACGCTGCGAGCTGGTCTGGTAGTTGGCATCCACTTCCAGCTTGCCGCGTTCGCCGATCAGCCAGTCGGCCGCCAGCGAGTAGAAATTGCGGCGGCCATCGGCGTGCTCGACATAGGAATTGCTGGAATCCCACGCGGCATTCAGGCGCAGGCCGAAGCGCGGGGTGATCCAGTGGCCGACATCGACGGCGACGTAGCGCGAGCCTTCCGAATCGGTGCCGAGCGTGGCGGTGCGCACTTCGGCCGGGCGCTTGCCGATGTAGTTGATGATGCCACCCGGTGCCATCACGCCTGCGGCCAGGCCGGCTTCACCCTTGAGGATCTCCACCGACTGCACGTTCTCCAGCGCCAGGCGCTGTTCGCCGGCGATGGACAGGCCGTTGAAGCGGTAGCCGGTGGCGGCGTCCAGCGCGAAGCCACGGATGGCGATGTTCTGGTAGTAACCCACCGGCGCATACGCATCACCGAGCGAGGCATCGTTGCTGGCCAGCTCGGACAGCGAACGCACCTGGCGACGGTCGAGATAGTCGCGCTCGAGCACGTTCACCGAGGCCGGCGTGTCCTTCCAGCTGCCGCCACCGAAGGCGTTCACGCGCGAGGTATCGGCTTTCGGTTTGCCGGCCTGCACGCGCACCGCTGCCAGTTCGGTCGGCGAATGCTCGGCGCCGGTGGCAGCCGCATCGGGGGACGCTTCGGCCTCGCTGGCGTGCAGCGGCAGCGCGGCGCAGAGGGCGAGGGAGAGCAGGGTGGGGTGCAGGCAGCGGTTCATTCGATTCGTCTTCGGACAACAAGGGAGACGAAGCGACGGCGCGCAGGTGCACCGGCCCATGACGGGGGTGTGGCTGCGGCTCAAAGCTCCCTACGCCGGTGCAAACCGGATCAGGTTCCAAGGGACTCTCTCAGCCTGGCAGATCCAGGCACCCCCGCTTCAGGTGACCATTTCACTACAAATGGTACGGATTTGCGAGCCGGCGCCCTTCAGGCTGCCGCGTGCAGGGCCTGCAGCAGTGCCTGTCCCGGCGCGCTGTGGAACCACGCCGGGTGCCCCAGCATGAAGGGCCGCCACGCTACATCGGCGTTGGCGGTCGAGCCGGTGACGCCTTCGAAGTACTCCACTTCGGACAGTGCGAAGTCGAAATGGACCATCGGCAGCAGGTCGGCCAGCAGGTGCACGCGTGCCGCCGACAGCGGCAGCGCCTGACGGTAGCCGTCGAGCAGCGCCAGCGCGATATCGATGCGCACTGCCTGCATGCCGCGCTCCAGTTCCAGCCACGCCACCGCGTTGCGCTCGATCGCGGTGGCGAGGTCGAACAGTGCGCTGGTAGGCGACGCCAGGCCGAAGTCCAGCACGGTACTGATCTGCCCATCGCGCCACAGCAGGTTGGACACATGCCAGTCGTTGTGGGCCCACAGCCGGGGCTCGTCGCGCAGGCGCTTGGCCAGGCCGGCATGCCACGGCAGCACGTCACGCTGCAGCTGCGCCTCCCACGGAATGCGCGCGAGATAGCGGGCCAGCGCGGGGCGCTCGTGCAGCCCTGCCTTGATGGCCGCGACCGGATCGTCGCTGCGGATCAGATCATCGCGCGCGACCAGCACATGGGTACTGCGCTGGGGCGCGTGGTAGCTGGCGGCGGCACGGTGCAGCTGCGCGAGTGCGCGCCCGGCTTCGCGGGCCTGTGCAACGTCGGTCAGCAGCGACCACGATACGGCATTACGGTACAGATCCTCGCCGACGCCAACCGCATGCAGCTCGAAGGTCCATTCGCCATGCTCGACGGCGCTGTGGCCATCGGCCGCTGGCAGCACCTGCACCACCGGCACGCCCGCTGCGGCGAGATGGGCGATGAAGCGGTGTTCTTCTTCCAGGCAGGCCGCGCTGCGCACGCTGTGGTGGTGGCGCTTGATGAACACCGCGCCGTCCCTGCCATTGACGATGGCGGCGGCCGACAGTGGCCGCGGGCTGTGCCAGCGCGGTTGGCTCTGCTCGTCCAGCTGAGGGTAGCGCTGGCGCAGCCAAGCAATGTCCGCCGCGCTGATCGGTGGCCAGTCGGCAGCAACCTCGTCGTTGTTCAGGCCCTGCACGCGGTGGGAGGAAGAAGTCATGCCGCAGCCCCGGTGGGGAAAGTCACATCCAAGGCTGCGCATTCAACGCCATGCACGCGGCCAACGCAAACGGGCGGGTCATCGACCCGCCCGTCCGTGCATCAGCTGCGGTGATGCCGCCGCGCTGCTTACCAGCCGCGATGGCGGCCGCGGTCGTGGTAGTAGCGGTTGTCGTAGTAGCGCTCGCGCTGCCAGCGACGGTCGTCACCGCGGTCGTAGTAGCCGCTGCGGTAGTAGCCACGGTCGTAACGGCGATCGTAGCGGTCGTCGTAACGGCGATTGTCGTAGTAACGACGGTCGCGGCGGTCGGAGGTGGTCAGGTTGCCGATCGCGCCGCCGGCCACGGCGCCGCCCACGGTGGCGGCAGGATCACCGTTGGAGAGCAGGTTGCCGGCCACGCCACCGACCACGGCGCCGACCAGGGTGCGCTTGTCCTTCCTCGACATCGCGCTGGCATCGCTGACCACGGCCACACTGGCCACCAGTGCCAGAGCCATCGCCAGACCACGGAAGCTGAGTGTGGAAGTACTGAGCATGTTCGTTCTCCTGTGAGGTGCATGCCACGCTGGGCAGGGAGGGCGCGGGCGCCCCGGCTGCCGTGGAGACCACGCTGACGTTCCAACATTGCCGGAACATTGCCTGGTCCACCGTGCGGCTTGCGCATTCATCTAGCGGCAGGCGGCATGAAGCAAGGCTGAAAGCGGCCTCGGCCGCTCAGCTGGCAGAAAGGGAAAGGCCACGCGGACGTGGCCCTCCCTTCTCTGCCAAGGCGTTTGCGGGCTTAGACGCCCATCGCCTTCTGTGCCTGCCGGGCCTGCTCCTGCTGGGCGTCCTGCTGCTGGTGCAGCACGTTAGGCGCGCCCTGCACGGCACCGCTGCTGAGCGCGATGCTCTGCTCGCTGGCCGCACGGGTGTCCACCGCCACGCGGCTGGCCGCCGGGTCACCGATCGTGCCCTGCACGGCAAACAGGCGCTCACCGTTCGGGCTGGGCACCACCGTGTCGATGCGCTGCAGGCCGGCGGCATGCGCCTCCTTGGTCAGGGCCGCGGCGGCGCTTTCCAGCGCGTGGCGATCCTTGAAGGTACCTGCCGGCAGCCGCTCCAGGCCTTCGGTGGCCTGCAGGTACATCGGATTGCGTGGGTGCCGCTCGTCGTTCAGCAAGGGCCGTTCGCGTGCTTCCTTGATCGCTTCCAGCGTCTTCGGACCGACGATGCCGTCGACGACCAGGCCGTTGTCCTTCTGCAGCTGGCGCACTGCCGCGTCGGTGTTGCGGCCGAAGCGGCCATCCTCGACCAGTGGCTTGCCGTCGGCGCCGACGTAGCCCAGGTGGCCCAGCTGCTCCTGCACCTTGCGCACGCCCTCGCTGTGTGCGCCCTGCTTGTACAGTTCGGCGTGCGGCGTGGCGGCCGCCTTGTGCTCGGCGTTGGCCTTGCCCTGGGTCTGCTCGTGCGATTGGGTGCGGTTTTCCAGCAGGTCACGGGCCTTGGACAATGGATCGGACGCGAACAGCTTCCAGTGCGGGTGGTCCTTCACCTGCTTGAGGTAGTCCTCCACCGGCATGGTGTGCACGCCCTTGCTGCCGGTGGACTGGCTGATCAGCAGCTTGTCGGTGTTCGGGTCGCGCACCACCATCACGATGTGGTCGATGCCGTTCCAGTGTTCATGGCGGGTCCTGGCCGTATCCAGGCCGATGATCATGCCTTCCTTCAGCGCACCGGGCTTGAGGATCGCGTCGCGGTCAAGCAGCACGCCGGACTGGTCGAATGCCTTGCGCACGATGCCGCCGGAACCCAGGTTGCCCAGGTCGATGCGATCGGCCTTGCTGAACACCGCATGCCCGGCCTTCTGGTTGATCTCGTCCATGGTCCGGTTCTGCAGCGTGCCGACCCAGCCGGAGCAATCGATGTAACCCTGGTCCACGTTCTTGCCGGTCTTGCCCGGTACGTACAGCGCGTGGCCCGGAATGTTGATGGCGTACTTCACATCGTCGTACTTCACGCCGGCCTCGTAGGCGGCCTGCAGTTCGATGCCCGGTTTCGGCGCGGCAGCGGCTGTTGCGGTTGCCGCCAGCGTGGCAGCACCGGCCGCCACGGCTGCGCTGGCCTGTGCGGGCGCTGCCGGGGTTTGGCCCTGGCCCTGTGCCACCGCCTGCGGTTCGATGTTCTTTTCCGGGATGCTGATCGCTGCGTACTTGTGGATGTAGTAGCTGGAGAAGGCCCGTGCCAGGTCGCCATCGTTCATGCCGCGCATTTCGGCCAGGCTGTGGCCGGTCAGCGCCTTCGCGTCCGACCCGATCTGGTTCAGCACGTTGCGGCGCATGTTGATCTCGTCGCCGTGGCTGTTGCGGACCACGCCGAAGGTGCCGGTGGCAATGGCGGTCTGCACCGAGCCATAGCCGGCACTGCCCTGCTGGTGGGCCAGGTACAGGTCCAGCCCGGTCGGCGTACTGCCGCCGGACAGGTACGGGTGGCCGGTGCGCTCGTTGCGGCGTGCCATCGAGTCCAGGTTGTCCTGGTACATCTGCGCGGCCGCTTCGGTGTTGCGGGTGGGGTCGAACTCGTGGCCGGTCAGGTGGTACTGGCGTGCGGACCCGGGCACGAACTGGAACAGGCCCTTGGCGCCGGATGACGCGTTGTGGGCGCGCTCGTTGAACGTGCCACCGGTCTCGATGTACGCGAAGCGCATGAAGTCGTCGACCGGAATGCTCTTCTGCCTGGCGACCTGCTCGACGATGTCCAGGACTTCCTTTCTGCTGTAGTCATGCTGTGCCATGACGTTTTTCCTCGGGGTTGATGGAGCGGCGCATGCCGCGAATCGCCAACCGGACTCATCCGTGAGTCAAGAACATGTCGGTCAACAGGGAACCCGCGCGTGGCGGGTGCTTTCAGCGCGCGAGGTACTGCTGGGTCGCGCTGTCGAAGGTGTAGTGCACGGTGTCGCCGGCACCCAGGGTGCGGGTCCTGCCGGGGCCTTCGAGGGTGGTGCCCTTGAAGGTCACGGTCAGTCGCGGCAGGCCGTTGCCATCGGCAGCGAAGGCAAGTTCGCCGTCGCTGCCGGTGCAGGGCATCACGTTGCCTTCGTCGCAGGCGGCGCTGTTGTCTTCGCCTGTGCGCACCGTACCGACATAGCGCCAGACCTTGCTGTCCACGTCGTCTTCGCTGCGCCTGGGGTTGAACAGCAGCAGCGCATAGCCGGTGCTGCTGACGCCGCGGTCGAAGCTGCTGGTCGGCACCGCCAGCAGCAGGCGGCCATCGGCGGTGCGATGTTCAAGCGGCTTGCGCCGGGTATCGACGTCGTCGGCCTTGTCGTACGCGCCCAGTGCGCCGATGGTCCATTCCTGGCCACGGAACTTCCACGGCTTCTTCGCGTCGGTGCCGGCCAGCACGAAGGTGGCCTCGGCGAGGTTGGCGCGGTCGTCCGGACCGGCCTGCGCCTGCTCGCCAGGCTTGCCGTAGTGCTCGCGGGTATCCCAGGAGAAACCCGTGTAGTACGTAGTGCCATCGAGAGTGAAGGTGTGGCCGAACCAGAAGGTCGCCACGCTGCCGTTCTGGACCTCATAGGAGGTCGCGCCATCGCCATCCACTTGATAGGTGAAATACATCACGGTCGGCGCGTCGGGCGGGGTAACGGCGGTGTCGGGAGAGGTGTTCTGCATCGTGGCAACATCCTGTCGGGGCGCATTGGCAGCCTGCGCAGGGGCGCCGGGCTGGGAGGACGAGGGGACCGGATCGGCGGCGCTGCAGGCGGCAGCGGAGAGAGAGACGAGCAGGCACGCCGCGAATGCGCGCAGAGGCCGCAACGGCAGGGTCCAGCGTAGCTTGGGGGGATGTTGCATGCGCCTCTCCATGGTCAGCGTTGCCGGGCCAGACGGCCGGCAGGGAACCGCGCCACGTCCACCAGGGACGGGAGCGAGGACATGAGCCGGTCGATTCCTTCGACCTCGCATTGGGAACTCATGCCCCACCATCTTGGCACAGATCGGCGGCCCGTCAAAGAGGGCAGTGCCAGATGCCCTTCTTGTGCGGTCTGGCTCTCAGATCTTGCCGTCGCGCAGGTAATCGAACAGCTCGGCGTCGCCCTTCAGGCCCAGTTTGAGCATGGCATCACCTTTCTGCCGGCTGATGGTGCTGACGCTCTTGTGCAGCTGAAGCGAGATTTCCTTCACGGTCATGCCGGTGCCGAGCAGCCGAAGCACCTCCACCTCGCGTGGCGACAGCGGCTTGCCGTCACCCTCGCGCATGCGCCAGCTGCCGGCAGCCTCGACCCGCTCGCGCAAGCTGCGGCTGATGTAGGGCTGGCCGCGGTAGACCGACTGGATGGCCTGCGGCAGCTCGTCCATCGACGAACTCTTGTCGACCAGGCCGAGCACGCCGCTGTCGAGCACCATGCGCAGGATCGCCAGATTGCTGGAGACGCTGAGCATCAGCACCGGCAGGTCTGGATGACGGCGGCGGATCATGCCGATCATGGCGAAGCCGTCGGCCTGCGGGCTGCCCGGCATGGAGTAGTCGGTCACCAGCAGGTCGCAGGGCTGGCTGCCGAGCAGGGCCATCAGCGCCTGCGCGCTGTCGGCTTCGCCGACCACGCGGCCCACCCCGCTCGATTCGATGACGGCGCGGGTACCGATACGGACCACCGGGTGGTCGTCTGCGATGATGATGCGCAAGCTCATGCTCTAGTATGGCCACCGGGCTGGCTGGGCCGCGACCATCGCGGTCCCTGGCAGGATTCTAGGAGATCGACGCCGATGCGTAGCTGGGCTGTTCGCGGGCTGGTCCTGCTGCTGGTCGTACTGGCGCTGCCGGCAGCGTTGGCGCAGGCGGTGCCCGGGCCGTTGCCGCTCAGCCCCCTGCAGCGCGAGTACCTGGCCGCCCGTCCGAGCATCGTCGTGGGTCAGTATGACAGTGGCTGGCCACCGTTCGAGTCCCTCCGTGATGGCCAACAGGTTGGCCTGGGTCCGGATTATCTGTCGCTTCTTGCTCGTCAGTTGGGCGTGAAGGTGGAGGCAAGGCGCTACTCCGACTGGACATCCGTGCTGGATGCGGCATGTCGTGGCGAGATTGATGTGGTGATGAACGTCGGGCTCAGTGCCGACCGCACCCGCTGCATGGTCTACACCGCCGCCTATGGCGAGGCCCCGCTGGCCCTGGTGGGGCGCCCGGATGACCTGCGTGCCTCCGACAATCCCGATCTGGACGGACTGCGGGTGGTGATCGAGCAGGACTTCCTGACCGCGCCCCAGGTGCGCGCCCGCTTTCCGCATGCGCGCCAGCTTGTCGCAAACAACTCGTTGGCGGCCTTGGAGATGGTCAGAGACGACAAGGCCGACGTTTACATCGGCAATGCCTATGTGGCCACCGAACTGATCGCCCGCGAGGACCTGCGGGGCGTCGTGCTGCTGCGCCCCAGCGATCTCCCGCCGGAGCGACTGCACTTCGGCATTCCCAACGGCAAGCAGCCACTGGCTGAAGCGCTGGACCTGGCGCTGGCCGCGACCAGCCAGGCCCAGCGCGATGCGCTGGCGCAGCGCTGGCTGCCACCTCCGCGGTGGTCGGCATCGGCGCAGCTGGCGCTGAGCCAGGCCGAGAAGCGGGTACTGGAGCAACCGTTGAGGATCGGCTTCGCGCCGAACGCGGCGCCACTGTCGTTCGCCGACCAGGATGGCAACCCCAGCGGCCTGGCCAGCGAATACCTGCGCCGCCTGCTGCAGGCCGGCGCCAACCTGCAGGTGGAAAACAGCCATGACTGGTACGAAGTGCGCGAGAAGGCGCGCCGCGGCGAGCTGCAGGCGGTAATGGGCATTCCGGCCGATTCGCGCTACCTGGGCCCGGACTGGGTGTTCAGCCAGCCCTTCATCAGCGTGCCGAACGTGATCGTCAGCCGGCGCGACAGCCCGGCGATGCTGGGCCTGTCAGACCTGCAGGGCAAGCGGGTGCTGCTGTCCGATCCCGAGCGCGTGCGTGGTTATGTGCTGCAGCAGGCACCGCAGGCCCGGATCATCGCGGCGCGCAGCGCGGAACAGGCCCTGCAGCGCCTGATCAATGGCGACGCCGACGCCTATATAGGCAACCTGGCCGTGGTGGACCACCTGCTGCGCAACCGCTTCCCGGGGCGCCTGCAGGTGGCCGCACCGGCCGGCTTCAACGATCAGCTGGTGCTGGCTGTCGAGCGCCGCCATGCCGCCCTGGCCACCACCTTCGACCGCCTGCTGCTGCAGATGACCCCACGCAAGCGCGAAGCCCTGCGCGGCGACTGGCTGGCCGTCGAATACCGCAACGGCCTCGAGTGGACCCGCGTGGCGCGCTGGGGCGTGCCGCTGCTGCTGGTGCTGCTTACCGCGCTGCTGGTGCACGCCATCGGGCATTGGCGGCTGCGCCGTGAGGTAGCCGGGCGTCGCCATCTGGAACAGCGCCTGGCCGAAGTCACCGACAACCTGCCCGCCGTGGTCTATCAAGCACGCCGTGCGGCTGACGGAACCCTCAGTTTCCCGTTCATTGCCGGTGACCTGCAGGCGTTGTTCGGGATCAGCCGGCAGCAGGCCGAACAGGATGCAACCTGCCTGCTGGAGCGCATTGAGGAAGATGACCGCGAGCACATCCTGCATGCGGTCGAGCAGGCGGCGCGGCAGTTCGCGCCGCTCATTCTCGAGTTCCGGCTGCGTCCTGAAGGCACCGGCGCGCGCTGGGTGCGCAGCCAGGCCCATCCCTATGCTGCGGAAGCGGGCGCGGTGATCTGGAGTGGTTACTGGGTGGACGTCAGCGAGGCGCGTGCGCAGGCCGAGGCCCTGACTGCGGCCAAGGCAGAGGCCGAACAGGCCGCGGAGGCGAAGTCGCGTTTCCTGGCAACCATGAGCCATGAGATCCGCACGCCGATGAGCGGCGTGCTGGGCATGCTTGAGGTGCTGGCTCATTCGCCGCTGGATGCCGAGCAGCAGCGCATTCTCGACGTGATCGAGGATTCCGCGCAGATGCTGCGGCAGATCCTCGACGATATTCTCGATTACTCGCGGCTGGAGGCCGGCGCACTGCGCCTGGAACCGGTGCCGCAGCCGCTGCGGCCCTTGCTGGAGAGCGTGTGCCGGTTGCTGTCGGCGCAGGCCAGTGCACGTGGGCTGGACCTGCACGTGCAGATCGACCCACAGCTGGCAGCGGCGCACGAAGTGGATGGCGTGCGCCTGCGCCAGATCGTGTTCAACCTGCTCAGCAACGCCATCAAGTTCACCGTGCGTGGCGAAGTGCGGTTGCAGCTGGAAGTGCTGGGGCCGACCGCCGAAGACGGAAGCCAGCCGCTGTGCCTGAGCGTCACCGACACCGGCATCGGAATCGCGCCGGAACAGTTGCAGCACCTGTTTGCGCCGTTCACCCAGGCCGGTGCATACATCCAGCGTGACCATGGTGGTACCGGCCTTGGCCTGAGCATCTGCCAACGCCTGGTGCAGATGATGGATGGCGAACTGGAGCTGCACAGCACGCTGGGCGAGGGTACCCGCGCCGAGGTGCGGCTGTCGCTGGTGGAAGCCGGCCGTGGCGATGTTGAAGCGCTTGCCGCCGAGGAGGAACAGGCGGCGCTGCTGCCGCCGGCGTTGCGCGAGGCACGCGTGCTGGTGATCGAAGATCATCCGACCAACCAGGCGATGATGGCCTGGCGCCTGCAGCAGCTGGGTGTGCCGCATGTGCTGGTCGGCGATGGCCAGCAGGGGCTGGACCGGTTGGCGTCGGAGCCGTTCGATCTGGTCATCACCGATTGCCGGATGCCGGTGCTGGATGGCTTCGCCTTCACCCGCCTGCTGCGCGAACGCGAGGGTCGCAACGGCCAGCCGCGGCTGACCGTACTGGCGCTCACCGCCAGCGTACTGGACGACGATGCACGGCGCTGCCGCGAGGCCGGCATGGACGAAGTACTGTCCAAGCCGCTGTCGCTGGCAACCCTGCGCGCCGCGCTGCTGCGCTGGTTGCCGCAGGCGCAGGGACTATCGGTTGTGGAGCCGCAGGCCGGACCCGCTGCCGACGATGGCGGGACGCTGCCTGATCTGGCCAGCCTGCAGCGGCGGTTCGGCTCACGCGTGGTGGCCGAGCAGCTGCGCGACAGCCTGTTGCAGGCCAGCGAGGGCGATCTGGCGGCCGTGCAACGCGCCGTGCAGGCCGGCGACCGCGAAACCGCGGCGCTGCACCTGCATCGCCTGGCCGGCGGCCTGGGTGCGGTTGGGGCGACAGTGCTGGCCGGGCAGGCCAACGCACTGGTCGAGCGCCTGCAGGATGCGGGCGAGACCGATCCGGCACCGGTGTTCGCCGCTGTAACGGCGTTCGTGGCACGGCTGCAGCGCCAGCTGCAGCGATTGGCTCACTGAGCCGACTGCTGCTGCAGGTAGGCGATCACCAGCGCGCGGCGTTCGGCGCTGGGAAAGGCGTTGTACATGCGTGTGCCGGGCACCACGTGGGTGGGCGACTGCAGGAAGGCATCCAGGGTCTGCGCGCTCCAGGTGATGTCGGCGCGGCGCATGCCCTCGGAATAGCCGTAGTCGGGCAAGCTGCCGGCGCGGCGGCCGATCACGCCATGCAGGTTCGGCCCGAAGCGGTGGATGCCGCCGGGCTGCACGGTGTGGCAACCGGCGCACAGTTCGAACGCGCGCTGCATGGCCTGCTGCCGGGCCTGTTCGGGCGTGGCGGGCGCAGCAGGCGGGCGCTGGCAGGCCGTGGCGAGCAGGGACACGGCAATGGCAATGAGCAGGCGGTCGGCGCGCATGGGCGGCAGGATAGCGGTGAGGTCGAGCCGCCGGGCTGCGACACGCGGTCGCAGCCCGGGGCGATCACATGCCCGAGTAGTTCGGGCCGCCGCCGCCCTGCGGGGTCACCCACACGATGTTCTGGGTGGGGTCCTTGATGTCGCAGGTCTTGCAGTGCACGCAGTTCTGCGCGTTGATCTGCAGGCGCGCGCTGTCGGCTTCGCCGACGAACTCGTACACGCCGGCCGGGCAGTAGCGCGCTTCCGGACCGGCGTACTCGGCCAGGTTCACCTTCACCGGAATGCTCGGGTCCTTCAGCGTGAGGTGGCTGGGCTGGTTCTCGTCGTGGTTGGTGCTGCTCAGGAACACCGAGCTGAGGCGGTCGAAGGTCAGCACGCCATCCGGCTTCGGGTAGGCAATGCGGGTGTGCTTGGCCGCCGGCTCCAGGCAGGCATGATCCGGCTGGGTGCGATGCAGGGTCCACGGCGGGTTGCGCACGCCCAGTTTGGGCAGCAGCCACTGCTCCACGCCGGTCATCAGCGTGGCCACGGTCTGGCCCTTCTTGAACCACTGCTTGAAGTTCTTGGCCTGCTGCAGTTCGGTGAACAGCCAGCTGGCTTCGAACGCCTTCGGGTAGGCGCTCAGTTCATCGTGCTGGCGATCGGCGGCCAGTGCGTCGAACGCGGCGTCGGCGCACAGCATGCCGGTCTTGATCGCGGCATGGCTGCCCTTGATGCGGCTGGCGTTGAGGTAGCCGGCTTCGCAGCCGACCAGCGCGCCCCCGGGGAAAACCGTCTTCGGCAGCGACAGCAGGCCGCCGGCGGTGATCGCACGGGCGCCGTAACCGATGCGGGTGCCGCCCTCCAGGTGCTTGCGGATGGAGGGATGGGTCTTGAAACGCTGGAACTCCTCGAACGGGCTCAGCCACGGGTTCTTGTAGTCCAGGCCGACCACGTAACCAATGGCGACCTTGCCGCCGTCGGCGTGGTACAGGAACGCGCCGCCGTAGGTGTCGCTGTCCAGCGGCCAGCCAGCCGCATGCACCACCAGGCCCGGCTCATGCCTGGCCGGGTCGATCTGCCACAGCTCCTTGATGCCGATGCCGTAGGCCTGCGGGTCCTTGCCTTCGTCCAGTTTGTAGCGGGCGATCAGCTGGCGGCCGAGGTGGCCGCGCGCGCCTTCGGCGAAGACCGTGTACCTGGCGTGCAGCGCCATGCCGCGCTCGAAGGCCGGGCCGATGCTGCCGTCCTTCTCGATGCCCATGTCGCCGGTGGCCACGCCGATCACTTCACCGTTGTCGCCGAACAGCACTTCGGCGGCGGCAAAGCCCGGGAAGATCGCCACTTCCAGCGCCTCGGCCTGCTGCGCCAGCCAGCGGGTCACTTCGCCCAGGCTGATGATGTAGTTGCCTTCGTTGTGGAAGCACTCCGGCAGCAGCGCGTTGGGCGTGCTGCGTGCGCCGGTCTCGCTGAGGAACAGGAATTCGTCGCGGGTGACCTTCTGCTTCAGCGGTGCGCCGCGTTCGGCCCAGTCCGGGAACAGTTCGGTCAGTGCGCGCGGGTCCATCACCGCACCGGAGAGCACGTGCGCGCCCGGTTCGGAGCCCTTTTCCAGCACGCACACCGACAGCTCGCGACCGGCTTCGATCGCGCGCTGGCGCAGGCGGATCGCGGCGGCCAGGCCGGCAGGACCGGCGCCGACGATCACCACGTCGAACTCCATTACTTCACGCGGGGGCAGGGCGTTGGCTTCAGCGCTCATCGATTGCATGACTCGTGGGTAGGGCCGGCATCGGGGCCACCGGCGGTGCCTGGGAATCGCGCGTGCGGCCACGGGCGAAACGGTTGTTTGAATGTGTCAGGGTACCGGGACGCGCGTGATCGAGCTAGATAGACGCCGTTCACCACACGATTGCTGCAGCGCAGCGTAGTGTCTCAGCCCTGGTGGGGGCCAACCCTGTCGGCACGCACTGCCCGGATGACCGACAATGGCCGGGTCCTGACTGCGTGTGAGTGCCATGGCTTTGCATCCGTACGATCTGTTCGATGTCCGTTCCCTGCTCAATGAGGAAGAGCGTGCGGTGCAGGAGAGTGTCGCCCGCTTCACCGACGAGCGCGTGCTGCCGATCATCGGCGATGCCTTCGACCAGGCCCGTTTTCCGTCTGAACTGGTGCCGGAGATCGCGTCACTGGGCCTGCTCGGCGCAACGCTGCCGACCGAGTACGGCGGCGGTGGCCTCGGCGCGGTCAGCTATGGCCTGATCTGCCAGGAGCTGGAGCGCGGCGATTCCGGCCTGCGCAGTTTCGTCTCGGTGCAAAGCTCGCTGTGCATGTACCCGATCTACGCCTATGGCAGCGAGGAACAGCGCCAGCAGTGGCTGCCGGCGATGGCGCGCGGCGAGCTGATCGGCTGCTTCGGCCTGACCGAGGCGCATGGGGGTTCCGATCCTGCCAGCATGAAGACCCGCGCCGTGCGCGACGGCAGCGACTGGCGCATCAGCGGCAGCAAGATGTGGATCACCAGCGGCCCGGTGGCCGACCTGGCCATCGTCTGGGCGCAGACCGAGGACGGGATCCAGGGCTTCGTGCTGGAAAAGGACATGGCCGGCTTCAGCACCCAGGAAATCAAGCACAAGATGAGCCTGCGTGCCTCGCTCACTGGCGCGCTGTACTTCGATGACGTGCGCGTGCCCGACAGCCACCGCCTGCCCAACGTGATGGGCCTGAAGGGACCGCTGGGCTGCCTGACCCAGGCCCGTTATGGCATCAGCTGGGGCCCGATCGGCGCGGCCATCGCCTGCCTGGATGAAGCGCTGGGCTACGCCAAGGAGCGCGTGCTGTTCGGCCGCCCGTTGGCGGCCACGCAGAGCGCGCAGATCAAGCTGGCCGAGATGGCCCGCCGCATCACCACCGCACAGCTGCTGGCGCTGCAGCTGGGCCGCCTGAAGGAAGCCGGCCAGCTGCAGCCGCAGCAGGTCAGCCTGGCCAAGTGGAACAACTGCCGCATGGCCATCGACATCGCCCGCGAGTGTCGCGATCTGCTGGGTGGGGCCGGCATCACCACCGAACACGTGGCGATCCGTCACGCGTTGAACCTGGAATCGGTGATCACCTATGAAGGCACCGAGACCGTGCACCAGCTGGTGATCGGCCGCGAACTGACCGGCATCAACGCGTTCTGAGTGCACCGGTAGTGCCGGCCGCTGGCCGGCATTGTCCAGTAGCGTATTCGCAGGCGAGCGATCGGTGTACCGAACCGCGCACCGGACCGCGATGGGTTCAAGGACAGCCTGTACCGCGCGGCTGTCGGGTCCGCCTTGAAGCGAGCCGAGCACCGCAGGTCCGGCGGGGGCGAAGAGGCGCGGGTGTCTGAGCGTAGCGAGTTCCGCGCCGTCCCCCGGCGGGCCGAGGAGCGCAAGGCACCGGTGCGCAGCACCGGCTCGCGGATGGCGGCGCGTTTCTTTTGGTTACTTTTCTTTCCGCGCGGAAAGAAAAGTAACGCCCATGAACGCATGCGCCCGCCACAGCAACAATCAGGCAGAAGAGAGACGCGTGGAGCTACGCGCCGCCGGCAAACCCGTGCTGCCGCCACGCCTCGTACATCACCACGGCAACCGTGTTGGAAAGATTCAGGCTGCGGTTGCCCGGCCGCATCGGCAGGCGCAGGCGGCGGCCGTCGGGCAGGGCATCGAGCACGTCCTGCGGCAGGCCACGGCTTTCCGGCCCGAACAGGAATGCATCGCCCTCTTCAAAGGCCACGCTGTCGTAGCGCACGCTGGCGCGGGTACTGAGTGCGAACAACCGATTCGGTGCGATCCGCGCCAGCGCGGTGTCCAGGTCGGGGTGCACCTGCAGGCGCGAATACTCGTGGTAGTCCAGGCCGGCGCGCTTGAGCTGCTTGTCTTCCAGTGCGAAGCCGAGCGGCTCGACCAGGTGCAGCTGCGCGCCGGTGTTGGCGCAGAGCCGGATCACATTGCCCGTGTTGGGCGGGATTTCCGGTTGGAACAGGATCACGTGGAACTGGGGCGCGGCATTCATCGGCGCAGTGTACCTGCGACGACCGCCGCCTTTACGGCGCACGCCCTGCGCGAGGCAGGGCGGCACCGCTTACGGGCGCAGCAGGACCTGGGCGGTTTCGGTGGCCAGGGCCTGCAGGTCGGCGGCGCTCGGACGCACCTGCAGGGCCGGCAGGTTGACGATCACCTGGTTGGCGACGCTGGTGGCGGCGGCAGCCAGGGTCGCTGCGTAGCGCTGGGCTTCCAGTTCGGCGGCCAGGGCGACGCGCTGCTCCAGGCTCGGGCGCACTTCCACCGAGGCCAGGGTGGTGATCGGCATCGCGGCGGCGACCGCGGCGGCGACGTAGCCGTTGCGCTCGGCCAGCTGGTCGGCACTTGGGCGCACTTCCACGGTGGCCAGGGTCGGGATGCCGCTGGCCTGTTCCCAGGCCTGCTGGGCCAGCTGGTCGGCGGCCGGACGAACCTGCACGGTGGACAGCGTCTTGATGGATTCGGAGGCCTGCACCGACGAAACAACCGCGGTGCCGGCGATCAGGGCGATGGCGATGGCAATGGTCTTGGCGTTCATGACGGGGCCTGTTTAGTGTTGGTGATCAGTGGTGTGGTAGTAAGGTAGTACACCAATTCTGGGCGTGCAAGGAAAATTTCCGATTTCCTGCATTTGTTCAGTCTTCAGTCAGCTTTCGTCTGAAGCCCTTCCTGGCGCAGGAATTACCAAGCAATCCGCGTGCCAACTTTTAGTTATTGATTTAGAAGGAGTTTATTCGGATAGAGAAGTGTCCGGTGGGCGGACACCTGTCCATTCCTCGGGCCGCGGACACTGTCCGGGCGTTGCCTGCGGGCGCTTGTGACCGCCCCTCCCGGGCCGCAAAGCAGGGGTGGAGGGGCAAGGAGGCAAACACCCCCAGTGACTGGCGACCGATTCCTGCCGTTGCGCGCGCACGCTAGGATCGGGGTTCACCTATGTGACCAAGGATCCGGATATGTCTCTCGCCCTTCGCCCGCGCACTGCGCTGCTGGCCGTTGCCCTCAGCACCGCCCTGGGCACGCTTGTGCCTTCCCATGCGTTGGCGGCAAAGCCGGCCGCACCGGCCAAGGTCGATATCCCGTATGAGCAGTTCACCCTGCCCAACGGCCTGCGCGTGATCGTGCACACCGATCGCAAGGCGCCGATCGTCGCGGTCAACGTCTGGTATCACGTCGGCAGCAAGGACGAACCGGCCGGCCGCACCGGCTTCGCGCACCTGTTCGAACACCTGATGTTCCAGGGCAGCGAAAACCACGACGGCGAGTTCTTCGAGCCGTTCAAGCAGGTCGGCGCCACCAACCAGAACGGCACCACCAATACCGACCGCACCAACTACTTCGAGAACGTGCCCACCACTGCGCTGGACATGGCGCTGTGGATGGAATCGGACCGCATGGGCCATCTGGTCGGTGCGATCGACCAGGCGGCGCTGGACGAGCAGCGTGGCGTGGTGCAGAACGAGAAGCGCCAAGGCGAGAACCAGCCCTACGGCCAGGCCTGGGACCAGCTCAACAAGGCGCTGTATCCAGTTGGCCACCCGTACCACCACGGCGTGATCGGTTCGATGAACGATCTGAACGCGGCGTCGCTGGATGACGTGAAGACCTGGTTCCGCACCTGGTACGGCCCGAACAACGCCGTGCTGGTACTGGCTGGCGACATCGACCTGGCCACC
This sequence comes from Stenotrophomonas sp. GD03958, assembly GCF_029839005.1. Classification (NCBI taxonomy): domain Bacteria; kingdom Pseudomonadati; phylum Pseudomonadota; class Gammaproteobacteria; order Lysobacterales; family Lysobacteraceae; genus Stenotrophomonas; species Stenotrophomonas sp. GD03958. Next base: position 69,415 of record NZ_JAOBZT010000017.1, read on the forward strand.
GCCAAGGAAAAGGTTGGCAAGTACTTCGGCAGCATCCCGGCCGGCCCGACCATGGCGCAGCCGGCGGTGAACGTGGCCAAGCGCAGCGCCGACACGCGCGAGACGATGACCGACAAGGTGCCGCAGGCGCGTATCTACCGCGCCTGGAACGTGCCGCAGGTCGGTACCACCGAGGTCGATCAGCTGCAGCTGTTCGCGCAGGTACTGGGCGGCGCCAAGTCCTCGCGGCTGAGCCAGCGCCTGCAGCACCAGGACAAGCTGGTGGACAGCATCGCGGCAGGCCTGTCGACGTCGCAGCTGGGTTCGAACTTCGTGATCATGGCGACGGTCAAGCAGGGCCAGGACCCGGCCAAGGTCGAGAAGATCATCGACGAGGAGTTGGACCGGCTGATCAAGCAGGGCCCGACCGCCGCAGAACTGGAGCGCGCCAAGACCGGCGCCCGCGCCGGCTTCATCCGCGGCATCGAGCGCATCGGTGGCTTCGGCGGCAAGGCCGACGCCCTTGCAGAATGTGCGGTGTTCACCGGCGACCCGGGCTGCTTCCGCACCTCGCTGGCCAACATCGAGAAGGCCAGTGCCGCCGATCTGAGCCGGCTCGGCGCACAGTGGCTGGACAAGGGCAGCCACACCCTGGTGATCGCACCGGGTGAGCGCGTGGCGCTGAAGGAAGATCCGAGCCAGGCGCCGAAGCCGTTCACCGTGCCAGCGGTGGACCCGAAGTACAGCACGCTGCCGGAGCAGGTCGACCGCAAGGCCGGCGTGCCGCAGACCCGCGAGTTCCCGCAGTTGAAGTTCCCGGCGCTGCAGCGCGCGACACTGAAGAACGGTACCCAGGTGATCCTGGCCGAGCGCCATGAGATTCCGGTGGTGCAGTTCAGCTACCAGTTCCCGGGCGGCTTCAGTGCCGACCAGGGCCGCAAACCGGGCACCGCCAACTTCACCATGAGCCTGATGACCGAGGGTGCCGGCAAGCTCGGCTCGCTGGCCTTCGCCGATGCGGCGGATGCGCTGGGCGCCAGCCTGGATGCCTCGGCCGGCCTGGACTCGATGAGCGTGGACCTGTCGGCGCTGAAGGAAAACCTGGTGCCGTCGCTGGCGCTGTACCGCGACCTGCTGCGCGAACCGCGCTTCGAGCAGGGCGAGATCGACCGGGTCAAGGCGAGCTGGATCGCGGGCATCCAGCAGGAGAAGGTCAACCCGGGCGCGGTGGCGATGCGCGTGCTGCCCCCGCTGCTGTACGGCAAGGGCCACCCGTATGCCATTCCGTTCACCGGCAGCGGCGACGAGGCGGCGATCAACGGCCTGACCCGCGAGGACCTGGTCGACTTCCATCACGACTGGCTGCGCCCGCAGAACGGCACCCTGATCGTGGTTGGCGACACCACCCTGGCCGAGATCGTGCCGCTGCTGGACAAGCAGCTGGGCGACTGGAAGGCTGCCGGCGATGCCCCGCAGGTGAAGGCGGCCACCGACGTGGCGCTGCCGAAGGGCCCGCGCGTGTTCCTGATCGACCAGCCGGGCGCGGTGCAGGCCAACCTGTTCGCCGGCCAGGTGGTGGCACCTTCCAGCGCCACCAGCTCGACCCGCTTCGACATCGCCAACGGTGTGATCGGCGGCGACTTCACCTCGCGCCTGAACATGAACCTGCGTGAAGACAAGCACTGGTCGTACGGTGCGCGCAGCAGCGCGGTCAATTCGGTGGGCCAGCGCCCGTGGATGGCCAGCGCGCCGGTGCAGATCGACAAGACCGGCCCGGCACTGGCGGAAATGCGCAAGGAAATCGCCGCGTTCGCCGATGGCAGCAAGCCGGCCACCGCTGCCGAGGTCAACCGCATCCGCAATATCCAGACCCTGAGCCTGCCCGGTGCCTACGAGACCGCCAGCGCGGTGGCCTCGACCATCGGCTCGATCGTGCAGTTCAAGCGCCCGGACGACTACGTGCTGCGTCGCAAGGCCGAGATCGAGGCGATGACCCCGGCGCAGGTGCAGCAGGCCGCCGCCGAGATCAAGCCGCAGGCGCTGACCTGGGTGGTGGTGGGTGATCTCAAGCAGACCGAAGCGGCCGTGCGCGCCTTGAACCTGGGCGAAGTGACCGTGATCGATGCCGAAGGCAACCCGGTCAAGAAATAAG